>NZ_JBHUSG010000044.1:0-47054 GCF_042673745.1 Kitasatospora sp. NPDC057015 | reverse complement strand
GCTGTGTTCTCCGCGGTGGGTCGTGGTTCGTATCCCCCGCATCCCCCCCCCGTCTCCCCCGGCCGGCCCCCCCCCCCCCCGGGGGGGCCCGCCCCCGACCGTGTTGCGGCAGCAGCTCGTTGCGGCGGTGGACCCGGTGGACGAATGCGCAGACGGCCGGAGTCGTCGCCCACCGCGTCGTCCACCGCGTCGGGGGTCTCGTGCGGAGAGCTCGGCTGCCACGCCGGAAGTGCCGCTCCAACTCCGGCCCCCAAGGGCCCGGCGTGCCCGGGCGGCCGGCCCTCCCGGTGTCGGCCGAACAGGGATCCCGGCCCTTCAGACGGTGAGGTGCTGGGTGGCCGTGTCCTCGGCGGGGGCCGCGGTGGCGATGCCGTGCTGCTCCTCCTCGGGGCGGCCCTTCCTGGGCAGCAGGAAGGTGATCGCGAGGAAGGCCGCCAGCAGGCACGCCTGGACGATCAGGGCACGGTGGAAACCGCCGGTGAAGTCGCCGGTCTCGGCCCGGGCGAAGAACGCCGACCCGAAGACGGCGACGCCGACGGAGCCACCGACCGCCTGGACTGCCGAGAGCACGCCGGAGGCGGACCCGATCTCGTCGTCGTCGACCGCGGCGAGGATGAAGCTGAACAGGGCGGCGATCACCATCCCCGCGCCGACACCCGCCACCGCCACGCCGGGGGCGATGTCCCAGATCGAGAACGAGGCCGCGTCGAGGCCGTCGAGTTCGAACCACAGCACCAGGGCGCCGATCAGTTGGACGACGGGTCCGATCTGCAGCACCTTGCGGCCGATCCTGTCCGCGAGGAACGCGCCGCTGACGGCGCCGCCGATCGCGGTTCCCACCGCGAGCGGCAGGTTGCCGAGCCCGGCCTCGCCGGCGGTGAAGTGCCGGCCGATCTGGAGGTAGAGGGTCAGCACGAGCTGGGTGCCGATCAGCCCGCCGAAGAACAGGGCGATGCCGCCGAGTCCGACGGTGAAGGCGGGCTTGCGCAGCAGGCCCGGGGTCACCAGCGGCTCGCGTCCCGCGGCTGCCGTCCGGCGCTGCTGGGCGGCGAACAGGGCGAATCCGATCGCCGAGGCGGCCATCGACAGCCAGGTCCAGAGCGGCCAGCCGTCCTCCTGGCCCTGGTTCAGCGGCAGTACGAGCAGGGCGCAGGGCGCCACGACCAGGGCCGCGCCGGTCGTGTCGACGCGCACGGTGCGGTCGCCCGCCTTCCTGGGGACGAACCTCGCGGCGACGACCAGTGCGGTGATGCCGATGGGCAGGTTGACCAGGAACACCGACCTCCAGCCGAGGCCGAAGAAGTCGCCTTCGATGAGGAAGCCGCCGAGGACGGGGCCGACGATCCCGCCCAGGCCCAGGACGGGGCCGAAGATCGCGAAGACCTTGGTGAGCTCGGGGCCGGAGAAGTTCTCCCGCAGCAGGCCCAGCCCCTGGGGCAGGAGCATCGCCCCGGCGGCGCCCTGCAGCAGGCGGAAGGCGATCAGCGATTCGATGTTCGGCGCGACGGCGCACAGCAGCGAGCCGGCGGTGAAGGCGGTCAGGCCGATCAGGAACATCCGGCGTCGGCCGTGGCGGTCACCGAGCCGGCCTCCGAGGACCAGACCGGCGCCCAGGGTGAGGGTGTAGCCGCCGATCACCCACTGCAGGCCGACCGGGCCGGATCCCAGCGACCTCTCCAGGTCCGGGCCGGCGACGTTGACGATCGAGGCGTCGAGGAGGTCCATGATCTCCGCGACGAGCGTCGCCACCAGGATCAGCCACCGCCATCGGTAGGG
Organism: Kitasatospora sp. NPDC057015; assembly: GCF_042673745.1. Taxonomy (NCBI): domain Bacteria; kingdom Bacillati; phylum Actinomycetota; class Actinomycetes; order Kitasatosporales; family Streptomycetaceae; genus Kitasatospora; species Kitasatospora sp. NPDC057015. The sequence continues at coordinate 45,278 of NZ_JBHUSG010000044.1, read as the reverse complement.
CTCGGTCGTTCCGTCGGGGGTGGTGGAAGGGTTGCCCACGCCAGATACCTCCATCGCGAAGTAGTTCCATGGTGAAATAGTTCCATGATGAAGGTAAAGTGGGGACGGTAGGTTGTCAAAGCGCGGCCACGCGGACCGCACGGGAGAGAAGGGCGGAGAGCCGGCATGGACGAAGCCGCGGACGACGGTGTCGCGCAGCAGCGGGAACGGTTGATGGAGTCGCTGAGGGTCTACGGCGGCCACTACGCCGAACTCGGCCGCCGCTTCGCCGCCTGGCTGGGCCTGCACTCCACCGACGCGACCGCGGTACTGGAGATCGCCGCCGCCGAGGAACGCGGCGCCCCCTTGTCGCCCGCCCGCCTGAGCGAGCGGATCTCCCTGTCCACGGGAGCCACCACCGCGCTGCTGAACCGTCTCGAAGCGGCAGGGCACATCACCCGCGCCCGGGAGCACACCGACCGCCGCATCGTCACCCTGCGCAGCGGCGGGCACATCCAGGATCGCGCGGACGAGTTCTTCGGTCCGCTCGCCCACCGCCTCGACACCGCGATGGCGCACTATCCGCCCCGGCTCCTGGAGCAGTTCGAGGCCTTCATGGCCGATCTGAACGCCACCATGGACACCCATCTCGGCCAGCAGGGCACGCAGCCTCCGCTCTCCTCCCCCACCCCGGGGCACCGGGCTCCCTGACCGGTGATCCTGCCGCCCGGGATGTGCGGACCACCGGCGAGGGCTTCTGCGGCGAGCAGGACGCGGCAGCGGAACCACCCGTCGCCGGACGCGGCAGGAGCCCGGTCGCTGAGCGCGAAGTAGAGGTCGGCCGCGCGGACGGCCTGCGGGGCCGTCCGGTGGCCGATGGCGTCGATGCCGCCGCGGGCGCCGGTCAGCACCGAGGCGGTGGCGGCGGCGAAGGAGAACAGCGCGGCGAGGCAGAGCGCGGTGAGTGCGCGGACGAGGCGGGGGGTGTTCCACCAGCCGCCGGTGAGCGGGGGCCGGCGGCGGAGCCGTCCCGGGGCCGGGCGCGGGGCCGAGCGGTGCGCGCCCGGCCCCGGAGCCTCCCGTCCCCCCGCGGTGGTGGTGCGGGGATCGCGCGGCGCGGGTATCCGGCCGGTCGTACCGGGGCCCTCCGCCCCCGGCGGGCTCGTCCTCCCCGGTACGACCGTTCTGCCCGATGCACCCGATGGCACGGCCGCGCGTCCCCTCCCCTTTTTCACCTGGCCGCCGGATTGGTTACCCGTGGAGGCTCCACCGGCGTGGTCACGGCCCGCGTCCCCCACGGAGCGGGCCGTTCCCTCGTCCGCGACGCCATGCCGCCGGAGATCGTCTTCCGGTTTCCCTGACGCTTTCCTGGCGCCGCGGGCACGGGTCTTGACGCCTCCTTGGCGCCAGAGCGATCACGGTTGGTACCGGTAGCCGATCCCGGGCTCGGTGATCAGGTACCGGGGGCGGGCCGGGTCGGGTTCGAGTTTGCGGCGCAGGCCGGCGAGGTAGACCCGCAGGTAGTTGCCGTGCTCCTCCTGCTCGGGGCCCCAGATCTCGCGCAGGATCTGTCGGCCGGGCACCAGCCTGCCCGGGCTGGCCAGCAGTATGGCGAGGATCCTCCACTCCGTCGGGGTGAGGCGTACGGGCCCGTCGGGGCCGGTCACGGTGGCCGCCGCGACGTCGACCTCGTGCCCGCCGATGACGGCCCGGGTGGGCGCCACCTCGCCCGGCGGGCGGCGCAGCACCGCCCGGAGGCGCGCCATCAGTTCCTCCATGACGAAGGGTTTGGTCAGGTAGTCGTCGGCGCCGGCGTCGAGGGCCCTGATCTTCTCGGCGGGGCTGTCGCGCCCGGAGACGACGATGATCGGCACCGCACTCCCCGCACGCAGGCCGCGGATGACGTCCATGCCGTCGAGGTCGGGCAGGCCGAGGTCGAGCAGGACCGCACCGGGCATGTCGCGGCCCGCCAGGTCGAGCGCCACGGCGCCGGTGGCGGCGGTGAGGACGGAGTAGTGCCGGGCGTGGAGGTTGATCCTCAGGGCACGCAGGATCTGCGGTTCGTCGTCGACGACGAGGATGTAACTCACACCGTCACCTCGCCGGGATCCGGATCGGGTGCCGGCTCGGGTTCGGCGGCGGGCAGGGTGAGGAGCATGGTGGTGCCGCCGCCGGGGGTGTCCTCGACGTCGAGGGTGCCGCCCATGGCTTCGGTGAGGCCGCGGGAGAGGGCGAGTCCGAGGCCGACGCCGGTGGTGTTGTCGGTGTCGCCCAGGCGTTGGAAGGGCAGGAAGACGCGGTCGCGGTCCTCGGGGGCGATGCCGGGGCCGCGGTCGATCACCCGGATCTCGACGCGGCCCGCGTGGTGGCTCGCGGCGACCAGGACGGGCGCGCCCGGGGCGTTGTGGCGCAGGGCGTTGGTGATGACGTTGGCCAGGACTCGTTCCAGCAGCGGCGGGTCGGCGAGGACGGCCGGGGCGCTGTCGAGGTCGAGCGGTTGGACCGGCGCGTCGGGGTCGGCGAGCGAGTCCATGGCACGGGGCAGCACCTCGTCCAGGTGCGTGGGCGTCAGGTGCAGGGTGAGGGCGCCGGCCTGGAGGCGGCTCATGTCCAGCAGGTTGTCGACCAGTCGGGTGAGCTTCACCAGGGACTCGTCGGCGAGGTCGAGGAGTTCGGCCTGGTCCTCCGGGGAGAACTCGACGTCGGGGCTGCGCAGCGAGCCGATCGAGGCGAGGGCGGCGGCGAGTGGCGTGCGCAGGTCGTGGCTGACGGCGGCGAGTAGCGCGGTGCGCATCCGGTCGGCCGCCTTGATGGGTTCGACCTCGGCGGCGGCGGTGGCGAGCCGGTCGCGTTCGAGCGCGGCGGCCACGTGGGCGGCGAACGCGGTCAGCACGCGTTGGTCGGCCGCGGGCAGCCTGCGCCCGGCCAGGATGAGCAACGCGTCGTCTCCGACGGGGACTTCGGTGATCTCACGGTCGGGCACCGGATCTCCCCCGGCGTCTCCCCCGGTCTCCGTCCGGGGGGTCCCCCATCGCGCCAGCACGTCGCCGCTGGTGCGGTCCAGGAGGGCGACGGAGTCCATGCCGAAGGCGGTGCGGGACTTCTCCAGCAGGGCGGGCAGGGCGTCGGCGCCGCGCAGGACGCTGCCGGCGAGGGTGGAGAGGGTCTCGGCCTCGGCGGTCGCGCGGGCGGCGCGGGTGGTGAGTTTGGAGGCGTGGTCGACGACGGTGGAGACGGTCAGGGCGACGGCGGCGAAGACGGCCAGGGCGATGACGTTGTTGGTCTCGGAGATGGTGAAGGTGTGGACCGGAGGGATGAAGTAGTAGTTGAGCAGCAGCGAGGCGACCAGTGAGGCCATCAGCGCGGAGGTGGCGCCGCCGAGCAACGCGACCGCGACCACGCCGAGTTGGAAGATCAGCGCGACGGTCGTGAGGTTCAGGCCGTTCAGCTGGGAGAGGACGGCGGTCAGCAGGGCGGGCAGGACCAGGCCGGCGGTGTAGCCGGCGACGGTGCGCCGCCTGGAGTGGCGGCGCCCCAGGGACGGCAGCCGCCCGCGGCCGGTGAGCTCGTGGGTGACCATGTGGACGTCGATGTCCTCGGAGGCGTCGACGGTGGTCTCGCCGATGCCGGGGCCGGTGAGGAAGCGGTTGATCCGGCCGCGTCGACTGGTGCCGAGCACCAGCTGGGTGGCGTCGTGGGCGCGGGCGAAGGCGAGCAGCGAGTCCGGGATGTCGTCGCCCACCACCACGTGGTAGCTGCCGCCCAGCGACTCGACGAGCTGCCGCTGCTCGGCGAGGTTTCCGGGGGAGGCGCCGGCCAGGCCGTCGCTGCGGGTGATGTGCACGGCGAGCAGGTCTCCGCCCGCGGTGCGGTCGGCGATGCGGGCGGCGCGGCGGATCAGCGTCCCGCCCTCGGGGCCGCCGGTGAGGGCGACCACGACCCGCTCCCTGGTCTCCCAGACCCGGTCGATGTTGTGGTTGGCGCGGTAGTCGCGCAGGCCCTCGTCGACCCGGCCGGCGACCCAGAGCAGGGCGAGTTCGCGCAGGGCCGTGAGGTTGCCGACCCGGAAGTAGTTGGAGAGCGCGGCGTCCACCTTCTCCGCCTTGTAGACGTTGCCGTGGGCCATCCGGCGGCGCAGGGCCTGCGGTGCCATGTCGACGAGTTCGATCTGGTCGGCGCGGCGGACCACCTCGTCGGGGACGGTCTCGCGCTGCGGGATTCCGGTGATCTTCTGCACGACGTCGTTGAGGGATTCGAGGTGTTGGATGTTGACGGTGGTGATGACGTCGATGCCGGCGGCCAGCAACTCCTCGACGTCCTGCCAGCGCTTGGCGTTGCGCCCGCCGGGGATGTTGGTGTGGGCGAGTTCGTCCACCAGGGCCACCGTGGGCCTGCGGGCGAGGATCGCGTCGGTGTCCATCTCGGTGAACTCGGCGTCCCGGTAGGTGCGGGTCAGCCGCGTGACGACGTCGAGGCCCTGGAGCATGTCCTCGGTGTGCCGGCGGCCGTGGCACTCGATGAAGCCGACCACCACGTCGGCCCCGCGTTCCTGTCTGCGGCGGGCCTCGTCCAGCATCCGGTACGTCTTGCCGACGCCGGGTGCCGAGCCGAGGTAGACCCTCAGTCTGCCGTGGCGGGTGAGGGTGCCTGGCGTGAGGTCGCGGGGCATGCGCGCTGCTCTTTCCTACGAGGGCGGCCTTGAGACGATCTGTACGGGCAAGCACCGGTGCGGTGCGGACTGTTCCGCTGAGCGGAACACATATGCGGGTGACCGGCCCGGGTACGGGGTGTGCTCCCCGTACCTGGGCCGGCCTGCCTACGCCGTGGGCGGTCGTGGCATCAGTTCTGCTCGTCGACTGCCCTGTTGAGCAGGACGACGTTGACGCCGTCCTGGCCGAGGAAGCCGAGCGAGCGGCCCTCGGTGTACTTCTCGACGAGGGCGTTCAGCTTGTCCGCCGGCAGGTTGCGGGCCTTGGCGACCCGGGCCACCTGCTCCTTGGCGTAGGCGACGGAGATGTGCGGGTCGAGGCCCGATCCGGAGGCGGTGAGCGCATCCACCGGGACGGTGGCCGGGTCCACGCCGTCGAAGGCCGCGACGGCGGCCCGGCGCTCCTCGACGGCCTTCAGCAGGTCCTCGCTGTTGGGGCCGAGGTTGGAGGCACCGGAGCTCGTCGGGTCGTAGGCGTAGGCGGAGGGCCGGGGCTGGAACCACTTGGGGTCCGGAGCCGGCGCCTCGTCCGGGTCGGCGCCCGTTGTTGAACCAGAAGGGGTCGTCTTGGGCAGGTCGTAGTTCTGGCCGAGCAGGCTGGAGCCGACCTCCTTGCCCTGGGAGCTGACGATCGAGCCGTTGGCCTTGTCACTGAAGGCGACCTGGCTGATGCCGGTGATCAGCAGCGGGTAGGCGAGACCGAGGATGACGGTCATCACCAGCAGCATCCGCAGCGCGGTGACGTGGGTGCGGACGGAGGTGGGCAGTGGCTTGGGCATGATTGCTGTTTCCTCCGTTTCAGCTCAGGCCGGGGATGAACTGGACTATGAGGTCGATGGCCTTGATGCCGACGAACGGCACCACGAGTCCACCGAGGCCGTAGATCCCGAGGTTGCGGCGCAGGAGGGATCCGGCGTCGGACGGGCGGTACTTGACGCCGCGCAGGGCGAGCGGGATCAGGCCGATGATGACCAGGGCGTTGAAGACGATCGCCGAGGTGATGGCGGACGTGGGGCTGTGCAGGCCCATGACGTTGAGGTGCCGCAGGCCCGGGTAGACGCCGGCGAACATCGCCGGGATGATCGCGAAGTACTTGGCGACGTCGTTGGCGATCGAGAAGGTCGTCAGCGCGCCCCGGGTGATGAGGAGTTGCTTGCCGATCTCGACGATCTCGATCAGCTTGGTGGGGTTGGAGTCCAGGTCCACCATGTTGCCGGCCTCCTTGGCCGCCATGGTGCCGGTGTTCATCGCCACACCCACGTCCGCTTGGGCGAGGGCCGGTGCGTCGTTGGTGCCGTCGCCGGTCATCGCGACCAGCTTGCCGCCCTCCTGCTCCTTCTTGATCAGGGCCATCTTGTCCTCGGGGGTGGCCTCGGCGAGGAAGTCGTCGACGCCGGCCTCCGCCGCGATCGCCCTGGCCGTCAGCGGGTTGTCACCCGTGATCATGACGGTGCGGATGCCCATCCGTCGCAGTTCGTCGAACCGCTCCTTCATGCCCTCCTTGACGACGTCCTTGAGGTGGATGACGCCCAGGGCACGCGGCGTGCCGTTCCCTATCCGCGATGCCACCAGCAGCGGGGTGCCGCCGGCCGCGGAGATCCCGTCGACCAGCTCCGCGACGTCGCTCCCGACGGTGCCGCCCTGCTCGGTGACCCAGTGGGTGACCGAGCCGGCCGCGCCCTTGCGCACCGACTGCACCGCCCCGCCCTCGTCCAGGTCGACGCCCGACATCCGGGTCTGCGCGGTGAACGGCACCCAGGTGGCGTGCTCCAACTCGCCCTGGGCGCGGGCCCGCAGGCCGTACCCGGTCTTGGCGAGGACCACGATCGAGCGTCCTTCGGGCGTCTCGTCCGCGAGGCTGGACAGCTGGGCCGCGTCCGCCAGCTCCTCGACGGTGACGCCGGCGGCCGGCCGGAACTCGGCGGCCTGCCGGTTGCCGAGGGTGATGGTGCCGGTCTTGTCGAGCAGCAGGGTGTTGACGTCCCCGGCGGCCTCGACGGCGCGACCGGACATCGCGAGGACGTTGCGCTGCACCAGGCGGTCCATGCCGGCGATGCCGATCGCGGAGAGCAGCGCGCCGATGGTGGTGGGGATGAGCGCGACGATCAGTGCGACCAGGACGACCATCGGCTGCGGGGCGCCGGCGTAGGTCGCCATCGGTTGCAGGGTCACGACCGCGATCAGGAACACGATCGTGAGGGAGGCCAGCAGGATGTTGAGGGCGATCTCGTTCGGCGTCTTCTGCCGGGCGGCGCCCTCGACCAGGGCGATCATCCGGTCGATGAAGGACTTGCCGGGCTCGGAGGCGATCTTCACCACGATCCGGTCGGACAGCACCCTGGTGCCGCCGGTCACGGCCGAGCGGTCGCCGCCGGACTCGCGGATCACCGGCGCGGACTCACCGGTGATCGCCGACTCGTCCACCGAGGCGACGCCCTCGACGACGTCACCGTCGCCGGGGATGGTCTGCCCGGCCTCGACCACCACGTGGTCACCGAGCCGCAGGGCCGTTCCCGGCACCTCCTCCTCGGCCTGCGAGGCGGGCCAGTCGGTGAGCCGGCGGGCCATCGCCTCGGTCTTCGCCCGGCGCAGGGTCTCCGCCTGCGCCTTGCCGCGGCCCTCGGCTACGGCCTCGGCCAGGTTGGCGAAGATCGTGGTCAGCCAGAGCCACACGGTGATCGCCCAGGCGAACACGCTCGGGTTCGCGACGGCGGAGACGGTGGTGACCACCGAACCGACCTCGACCACGAACATGACCGGGTTCTTGTACATGACGCGGGGGTCGAGCTTCTTCACCGCGTCGGGCAGCGCGGCGACGAGGAGTTTCGGGTCGAGGAGACCGCTGGCGACTCGGTGGGGCGCCTGGGCCCCGGTCGTGTCAGCCGGTGCCGGAGTGAGAGTGGACGACATCAGTGCAGACCTTCCGCGATCGGCCCGAGAGCCAGGGCCGGGAAGTAGGTGAGGCCGACGACGATCAGGACGACGCCCGACAGCAGGCCCACGAACAGCGGCTTGTGGGTGGGCAGGGTGCCCGGGGTGGCAGGAACCGGCTGCTGCCGGGCGAGCGAGCCGGCCAGCGCGAGCACGAACACCATCGGCAGGAACCGGCCGAACACCATCGCGAGACCCAGCGCGGTGTCGTACCAGTCCGTGTTGACGGTGATGCCGGCGAACGCCGACCCGTTGTTGTTGGCGGCCGAGGTGAAGGCGTACAGCACCTCGGAGAAGCCGTGCGGACCGGAGTTGAGCATGCCGGCCCGCTCGCCGGGCAGCGCCATCGCGACGCCCGTGCCGATCAGCACGATGCTCGGGGTGGTGAGGATGTAGAGGGAGGCGAACTTCATCTCCCGGCCGCCGAGCTTCTTGCCCAGGTACTCGGGGGTGCGGCCGACCATCAGACCGGCCACGAAGACCGCGACGATCGCCAGGATCAGCATGCCGTACAGGCCGGAGCCGGTACCGCCGGGCGCGATCTCGCCGAGCATCATGTTGAAGATCGTCAGGCCGCCGCCGAACGGGGTGAACGAGTCGTGGAAGGAGTTCACCGCGCCGGTGGACGTCAGCGTGGTCGAGGCCGCGAAGAGGCCGGAGGCCGCGATGCCGAACCGCTGCTCCTTGCCCTCCATCGCCGCGCCGGCCGCGTTCAGGGCCGTGCCGCTGTGCTGCGCCTCGGCGAAGGTGATCAGCGCCGCGGAGGCGACCCAGAACAGGCCCATCACGGCGACGATCGCGTAGCCCTGGCGGTTGTCGCCGACCATCCGGCCGAAGGCCCGGGGCAGCGCGAACGGGATCACCAGCAGCAGGAAGATCTCCAGCACGTTGGTGAAGCCGGTCGGGTTCTCGAAGGGGTGCGCGGAGTTGGCGTTGTAGAAGCCGCCGCCGTTGGTGCCCAGCTCCTTGATGACCTCCTGCGAGGCCACCGGGCCGCCCGGGATCGACTGCGGGTCGCCGGCGAGCGTCGCCACCTCGTGGAAGCCGTGGAAGTTCTGCACCACGCCGCCCGCCACCAGCACCAGCGCGAAGACGATCGCCAGCGGCAGCAGCAGGCGCAGCACGATCCGGGTCAGGTCGACCCAGAAGTTGCCGACCCGGTCGGTGCGGTTGCGGGTGAAGCCCCGGATGAGCGCCGCCACGACGGCGATGCCGACGGCGGCGGAGACGAAGTTCTGCACCGCAAGCCCGGCCATCTGCACCAGGTGGCCCATCGCGGACTCGCCGCTGTAGGACTGCCAGTTGGTGTTGGTGACGAAGGAGATCGCGGTGTTCCAGGCCTGGTGGCCGGGCATCTGCGGGACGCCCAGGTTCAGCAGAAGGAAGGTCTGGAGGCGGATCAGGCCGTAGAGGAAGAGGATCGAGACGGCCGAGAAGGCCAGTACCGAGCGGAGGTAGACCGGCCAGCGCTGGTCGGCGTCACCGTCGACGCCTATGAGGCGGTAGATGCCGCGCTCGACCTTGAGGTGCTTGGCGGTGGTGAGGAGTCCGGCGATGTGGTCGCCGAGGGGGCGGTAGCAGAGGGCCAGCGCGCCGACGAGGGCGAGGGCCTGCAGCCAGCCCGCGAGAGTGGAGCTCATGATCAGAACTTCTCCGGGTAGACCAGCGCCAGAACGAGGTAGCCGACGAGCGCGGCGGCGACGAGGAGACCTGCGATGTTCTCGGCGCTCACAGCTTCTCCACCCCTCGCGCGATCAGGGCGATGACGGCGAACACGGCGACCGTGACACCGACGAAGATGAGATCGGACATGGGCTCCACCCAGGTGGTTCAAGGGCCTGGCCGTTCCGGTCCGAAGACCGGCGACGGCGCCGGTGGCAGACCGGCAAGAGCAGCAAACCAGCCGGTCACGCCGCTATGAGCCGTCCTGACGAGCTCCATACGGGCACCCCCGCGACATTGACGCGTCCTTGATGCCGGCGCCACACACCCGGGACCTGAGGTCGTCCGGAACGCATCGGGCCCCGGGCAGCCGTGGAGCTGCCCGGGGCCCGTGCACGGGGAGTGTCAGACCTTCTCGGACTCCGGGACGCGCTTCGTCCGGACCGGCTCGCCACGCCGGACGGCGCCGGGGGCGCGGCGGGCCGGGCGGTCGGCCCTGGGGGCCGAGGAGAGCTGCCAGGGCACGCTGATGACCATCACGCCGGTGGTGAACAGCAGTCTGCTCTTCAGCCAGAGCGCGGACTGGTTGTGCAGCAGGTGCTCCCACCAGTGGCCGACCACGTACTCCGGGATGAACACGGCGACGGCGTCGCGCGGGTTGCCCTGCCGGACGCCCCGGACGTACCCGACGACCGGCTTGGTGATCTCGCGGTACGGCGAGTCCAGCACCTTCAGGGGCACCTGGATGCCGGACTCGTCCCACTGGGCGCTCAGCTCGTCGGTGGAGTCCTGCTCGACCGCGACCGTGACGGCCTCCAGGGTGTCCGGGCGGAACGCCTCGGCGTAGCCGATCGCCCGCAGGGTGGGCTTGTGCAGCTTGGAGACCAGCACGATGCCGTGCACCCGGGACGGCCGGGCCGACTCGGCCTGCGGGTCCTCCACGGCCAGTTCCTCGGCGACGGTGTCGTAGTGCCGGCGGATGCCGCGCATCATCAGCCAGAGCACGATCGCGGCGACCACCGCCAGCCAGGCGCCCTGGGTGAACTTGGTCAGCAGCACGATCACCAGGACCAGCGCCGTGGTGACCGCGCCCAGGCCGTTGATGATCCGCGAGCGCTGCGCCGCGCCCCGCACCGCGGCATCGCCCTCGGTGGCCAGCGCCCGGTTCCAGTGCCGGACCATGCCGATCTGGGACAGCGTGAAGGAGGTGAAGACGCCCAGGATGTACAGGTGGATCAGGCTGGTGACGTCCGCCTTGTAGAGCCAGAGCAGGCCGCCGGCCACCACCGCGAGGGCGATGATGCCGTTGGAGAACGCCAGCCGGTCACCGCGGGTGTGCATCTGCCGGGGCAGGTAGCGGTGCTCGGCCAGGATCGAGGCCAGCAGCGGGAACCCGTTGAAGGCGGTGTTGGCGGCCAGGATCAGCACCAGCGCCGTCGCCGCCTGGATCAGGTAGAAGAGGAGGCTGTCGCTGCCGCCGAACACGGAGGCCGCCAGCTGGGCGATCACGGTCTGCTGGGTGTAGGTCGAGCAGTCCCCCGCGATGCCGGTGAGCTGGCAGGCGTCGTCGACGTAGTGCACCTTCGCGACCAGGGCGAGCGCGGTGACACCGACGAACATCACCACCGCGGTGATCCCCATGACGGCCATGGTGGTGGCGGCGTTGCGCGACTTGGGCGCCCGGAAGGCGGGCACGCCGTTGGATATCGCCTCCACACCGGTCAGCGCGGTACAGCCGGAGGCGAAGGCCCGCAGGCCGAGCAGCAGCAGGCCGAGCCCGGCCAGGGCGTCCTTGCCGTGCTCCGGCTCGACCCCGAACGCCGCGCTCTCGGCGACCGGCGCGTGCCCGAACACCATCCGGACCAGACCGGTGGCGATCATCAGCAGCATGGCCCCGATGAACAGGTACGTCGGCGCGGCGAACGCGTTGCCGGACTCCCGGACACCCCGCAGGTTCATCGCCATCAGCAGCGCCACGAAGCCGACCGCCAGCAGGACGCGGTAGTCCGCGAGGCTCGGCAGCGCCGAGATGATGTTGTCCACCCCCGAGGCCACCGACACCGCGACGGTCATCACGTAGTCGACCAGCAGCGAGGCCGCCACCACGAGTCCCGAGTTGGCCCCGAGGTTGCGCGAGACCACCTCGTACGAGCCGCCCCCGCTCGGGTAGGCGTGGACGACCTGGCGGTACGAGGCCACCACGACCACCATCAGCGCCACCACACCGGCGGCGACCCACGGGGTCAGGTACAGGAAGGCGGTGCCGCCGACGGTGAGCACCAGCAGGATCTCCTGGGTGGCGTAGGCCACCGAGGAGAGCGGGTCGGACGCGAAGATCGGCAGCGCCAGTCGCTTCGGGAGCAGGGTCTCGCCCAGTTCCTCGCTGCGCATGGCCCTGCCGATGACAAGGCGCTTCAGCGCCTGGGGCAGATTGAACACACGGGCGAGCGTATGCGGCTGCGACGTTAAGACAATGGGCCCGAAATCGGCCCCCCGAACCTTCGACGACCTCTCCGACCTGTCTGTTTCCGCAGGTCAGAGAGGCCAACCATGACCAAGGGGCATCCCACCCGGGGGGCGTTAAGGGTGCCGTTAAGAGATCGTCAAGATATGCCCACCGAATCGGACATACGAGCCAATTCGGCCTATCTGCCGGATCAGTCCGCCTACATCCTCATCCGCAGTCGGCACACCACCGCGTCGGTGTGCCGCCGCAGCGCCCGGTCGATCACGGCGCCGCGCCGGTTCTGCAGCGCGCGCTGCCAGAGCCGGACGGGCTCGACCTCGGGGATCAGCACGGTGACCCGGTCGTAGGCGTGCTCGGCGGCGAGCTCGTTGACGAAGGCGGCGATCGGCGGCCCGAGCCGGCGGTGGGCGTCGGCCACCTCCACCAGGGCGACGCCCGGCCGCCACAGCTCCCAGTCGCGGCGCAGCGCCTCGGCGACCTGCCGGTCCTCGGCGTCGGGCGCGGTGTGCACGACCGTGACCGCGAGCACCTCGTCGCCGAGCGAGACCGCGGCGCTCAGGGCGTCCCGGGTCAGGCGGGTGATCGCGGTGACGGGTACGACGACCAGGGAGCGCTGCCGTTCGACCGCGCCCGGTACCCGGCCCAGTTCCAGCCGGGCACCGATCCGGGCATAGGTGCGGTGGATCAGTTCGAAGAGCAGGACGAGGAGGGGCAGCGCCAGGCAGATGCCCCAGGCGCCCTCGGTGAACTTGGTGCCGGTGACGACGATCGTCGCGACCCCGGTGAGCAGCGCGCCGAAGCCGTTGAGCATGGCCTTGCCCCGCCAGCGCGGGCCGCGCTCCCGGTGCCAGTGCCGCACCATGCCGATCTGGCAGATCGTGAAGCCCACGAAGACACCGATCGCGAACAGCGGGACGAGGCTGTTGACGTCCCCGCCGGAGGCGACCAGCAGCGCGGCCGACACGATCGAGAGGAAGAGCACGCCGTGGCGGTGCACCTGGTGGTCGGCGCGCAGCGCGAAGACGTGCGGCAGGTGGTTGTCACGGGCCAGCAGGCGCAGCAGGACGGGCAGGCCGCCGAAGGAGGTGTTGGCCGCCAGCCCGAGCAGGATCACGGTGGCGAACTGGACCAGGTAGAAGCCGAAGCCGTGGCCGAGCGAGGCGTCCGCCAATTGCGCGAGGACGGTGACCCCCTCCACCGGCTGGAGGTGGAAGCGGCCGATCAGGACGGCGAGACCGATCAGCATCACGCCGAGCAGGCCGCCGAGCGCGACCTCGGTGTGCTGAGCGCGCTTCACCCGCGGCGTCCGGAAGGACGGGACGGCGTTCGCGACGGCCTCCACGCCGGTCAGCGCCGAGCAGCCGGCGGCGAACGCCTTGAGCAGCAGCAGCGCGCCGACCGCGGTGGCGTTGCCGGCCAGCGCCGAGGCATGACCGGCGGCGGCCTCGGTGGAGGCGGGCGCGTCCCGGAACAGGCCGACGACGATGATCGCCATGATCGACAGGACGAAGACGGCCGTCGGTGCCATGAACCAGCGCGCGGACTCCGCGATCCCCCGCAGGTTCACGGCGGTGACCACGGCGAGAACCGCCAGGCAGAGCCAGACCCGCTGCTCGTACAGGCCGGGGAAGGCGGAGGTCAGGGCGGCGACCCCGGCCGTGACGGACACCGCCACGTTCAGGATGTAGTCGATCACCAGGGAGGCGGCGGCCGTCAGTGCCGTCCGTCTGCCCAGGTGGGCCTTGGCGACGGCGTAGGAGCCACCGCCGTCCGGGAAGGCCGCGATCACCTGCCGGTAGGAGGCCACCAGCACGGCCAGCAGCACGGCGATCGACACGGTGACCGGCAGGGTGAAGCCGAGTCCGTAGCCGCCGGCCGCGGCGAGCACCAGCACGATCGACTCGGGCCCGTAGGCCACCGAGGCCATCGCGTCCAGCGACAGTGCGGCGAGGCCCCCCAGCGCGGTGAGCTTGTCACGGCCCTCGCCCGCGGCACCGGTGTCAGGGGGCTCGGGCTCGCCGGCCTCCAGCGCCGGCACGGGTTGCTGCCCCTTGGTGGTACCGAACATGGGTTGTGACCTCCGTCGATCGGGATGTGGTCCGATCCTGGCCGGTGCCCCAGGCCGCTGCCGGCGGTCCATACGGGACCCTGACGGCCCCGCGGGTATCCCTGACGGGGCCTTGACGCCCGGGGTCGAGCCGCTGCCCCGGGGGTGAACGCCGCTGCCCGGGGGCGAACGCCGCTGCCCGGGGGCCAATGCCGCTACCCCGGGGCGCCGTCGGCCTGACGGCCGTGAACGGACAGCGCTCCGGGGCAGCGACTTCCTGCACACCCGTTGCCGGTGGCACGCGGCAGCGGGCGGATCGTGGGCCGGTCGGGGCGCTCGGGGCGATGTCGCCGCCGTCGTACTCGCCCCCGGATCCTTGACGCCCTGTCAGTCCAGGGTGCTCCGCACACGGTGCAGAGAAGGGAGGATCTGCACGCGGACCTTCCGCCGGGGCAGCGCGGCGGGCAGTGCCGACACCAGGGCGGCGGCGGCGAACAGCCCGAGGCGGGCGCCCTCGACACCCGCGCCGCCCCACTCCAGGATGGCGTAGCGGTGGACCACGAAGCCGTTGAAGAACAGCCAGCCGACACCGGCGATCAGCGGCGCCGCCACCGGGCGGGAGACCGCGCCGAGAATGGCGCAGAGGACGGCGAAGGCGCCCAGCGCGAACCAGGTGGCGTGCAGCTCACCGACCACGGCCAGGGCCGCGACGAGGGCGGCGAAGGCGCCGAACGCGACCACGCCCGACATGCTCACCGGGAGACGGTCCGGCGCCGGCCGGAAGGTGCGCCGGCCGGGGCGGGCACGGTAGAGCAGCATGGGCGAACTCCCCTTCTCAGCGGCTCGGGGCCGGCTTCTCAGCGGCTCGGGGCCGGGGTGGTCGGCAGGTGCCAGACGTTGCGCCGGTGGAAGGCCTCCAGCTCGCGGTGGAGCGAGGGCCTCGGCACGGCGAGCACCGGGCAGGACGCGTGCCGGACGCAGTGCGCCGTCACGGAGGGCCGAAGCCCCCGGCGCAGCAGGCTGCCGCCGCCGGCCCCGACCACCAGCAGGTCGCCCGGGCGGTCCGCGGTGTGCACCAGGGCGGCGCCGCCGTCGCCGCGGATGACCTGTGCGCAGAGCCGCACCCCTGCCGGCGCACCGCCGAACGCCTCGTCCAGGGCCTCGCGCAGGCGGCCGGCGGCGGTCTCCTCCCAGGTCGCCAGCAGGGGCGGGCAGGGCGCGAGCCGGTATCCGTGCTCACCGCCCGGCGGGGTCCACGCGAGCACCGCCAGCAGCTCGGCGCCGGTGCCCCGGGCCTCGGCGACGGCCCGGTGCAGCGCTGCCAGGCTGCCGAGCGATCCACTCACACCGACCACGATCCGCCCGGGACGCCGCTCGTCGCGGCCGACCCCGTCCAGGTCCGTCATTTCCGTTCCTCGTATCCTCGACTGCCTCCAGCCAAGCGCACGGGACCGGGGGTCGGCCGTTCCCTGACGCTTCCCTGACGGTCGCGGCGGTGATCCGAACGAGTCCCTGACGGGGGACGTCACGGACCGGGACGGACCGCACCACCGGGTCGCTCCGGGCCGCCCCCTCGTGGCCCTCTCCGGTGCCTGTCCCGGGCCCGCGCAACCCCCGTTGGGCCGAACGGACGAGCCACGTCAAGGCTTCGTCAGGGGAGGGCCCCGGGCAGTCAACGAGTCGTCAGGAACGCGGGCTTCGTGCATGGGCCCACCTAGCGTCGGTGATGTTCCCCTCGGGTCGACGAGGACCCGCCCCATCTCCACCAGCCTTCCGGAGCACCCGCCATGACCCACACCACCCCGGCCCCTGCGGAGCCCGAAGAACCCCGGCCCGTGCTGCACGTCCCGGTCCGGGCCGTGGGAGCCGCGTACGTACTGCGGCTCTTCAAGCAGCGCGACGGCAGCCGCTGCGCCGTCGCGTTCACCTCGGCCACCGCGCTGACCATGCTGCTCGGGCCCACCCAGCGCTCCGTCCAGCTCGCCGAACCCGCCCTGCGCGCCCTGGCGACCCCGCTCGGCACCACCACGCTGGTCGTCGACCCGCAGTTGGTCGCCCCGCCCGTCGCCCCGCACACCGCGGCGCGCGCCTCCCGGGCCGCCGTGCACGCCGCGCCCCGTTTCCCCGCCCTGCAGCCCCAGCGATGACCGCCGACCGCCCGGCCGACCCGGCCGACGAGGTGGAGTTCGAGGCCGCCGGCCCGGCCCGGGCCGACTCCCCCGCCCTGCGGCTGTGCCTCGACGAGGTCACGGTCGGTGCCCGAAGGCAGCGCCCGGCCCGCGGCGGCGCCCTCGCCGGCGCCCCCGACGGGTTCGACCCGCGCACCGCGGGACGGCCGCTCCGGGCCGTCGCCCGCATCGCCCACGGGCCGGTACCGCTGGACTTCCAGCGGCTGGCGGCCCGGATCCCCGCCCTGCAGTGGGGGCTCGCCCTCGCCGGGCAGGCCGACCTGGAACTGCACCTGGCCTGCGTCGACGAGCGCGAGCTGCGCGCCGTCGTCGCGGACCTGCGCCGGGCCGGCGCCGCCAGGGTCCAGGTCGAGCTGGTCCTGCGCCGCCTCGTGCCCACCCGGGACCCGGCAGCCGGCACCACACCCCTCGTGACCATCGCAAGGAGCGCCGCCTCATGACCCTCACCCCCGTCCGCGGCTGCCTGTACGCCGACGAACCCGACACCGCTCCCGGCAACCCCGTCGGCACCCCCTGGCCGGCCTCGGCCCAGGACGGCCCCGCCGGGCTCACCGTCGCCGGGGTCGCCCTCGCCGACGCCGCCGACCGCTTCGGCACCCCGCTCTACGTCCTCGACGAGGACGAGGTCCGCACCCGCTGCCGGGCCTACCGCACCGCCCTGCCCGGCGCGGAGGTGCTGTACGCCGCGAAGGCGTTCCTGTGCAGCGCCCTCGCCGACTGGATCGCCGAGGAGGGCCTCGGGCTCGACGTCTGCTCCGAGGGCGAGCTGCGCCTGGCCGCGGCAGCCGGTTTCCCGCCCGAGCGGATCCTGCTGCACGGCAACGCCAAGAGCCCCGAGGAACTGCGGCTCGCCCGGCGCCTGCGGGTCGGGCGGATCGTCGTCGACAACCTCGCCGAGATCACCCGGCTCGCGGCCCTCACCGCGGCGCACACCCCGCAGCGCGTCCTGGTCCGGGTGGTCCCGGGCGTGGCCGCCGGCCACCACGAGGCCGTCCGCACCGGGGTGGCGGGGCAGAAGTTCGGCTTCGCCCTCGAAGGGGGTGACGCCGAGGAGGCCGTCCGGCGGATCCTGGCCCAGCCCGGACTGGTGCTGACCGGCCTGCACTGCCACCTCGGCTCGCAGATCCCCTCCGTCGAGCCGTACCTCACCGCCGTCGACCGCCTCGTCGAACTCCTCGCGGCGATCCGCGACGAGCACGGCGTCCAGTTCCCGGAGCTCGACCTCGGCGGCGGACACGCGGTGCCCTACCTCCCCGGGGAGGCCGGGCTGGACCTGGACGAGTTCGCCGCGCTCGTCCCCGTCCGGCTGGCCGACGCCTGCAAGCGCCACCGCCTGGACGTCCCCCGCCTGGTCGTCGAACCGGGCCGGGCGGTCGTCGCGCCGGCCGCGGTGGCGGTCTACCGGGTGCTGACGGTCAAGCACACCGCCGACGGCCGGGTATTCGCCGCGGTCGACGGCGGCATGAGCGACAACCCCAGGCCCGCCCTGTACGGCGCCCGGTACGCGGTGCGCCTGGTCGGCCGCACCTCCACCGCCGCCGTACGGGAGGTCGACGTGGTCGGCCGCCACTGCGAGGCCGGCGACGTCCTGGTCCGCGGTGCCCGGCTGCCCGCCGACCTGCGCCCGGGCGATCTGCTGGCCGTCCCGGCCGCCGGCGCCTACCAGCTCTCGATGGCCTCCGGCTACAACCTGGTCGGCCGCCCGGCCGTCGCCGCCGTCCGCGGCGGCCGGGCCCGGCTGCTGATCCGGCGGGAGAGCGTCGAGGACTTCCGCGGCCGCGAGGTCGGCCGCTGAGCCGTCCTCGCCGCGACCCGGCGCGGCCCGCCGACGACCCGAACCCGCCGACGACCCCTACCCGCTGACGCCTCGCCAAGGTGGTGTCCACATGACCGTTCTCAGCTCCCTCCACCTCCGCACGCCCGCCCGCACCCCCCGAGAACAGGGATCCGCGCGCGCGTTCCTGACCCGACTCGTCCGACGGCTGGCCGACAGCCCCCTCGACAGTTCGGTGCTGCAGGCCCTCGGCGGCGCCGACGGCCTGCGCGCGTCAAGGCAGCGTCAAGGAAGGGCCGGGACGCGTACGTCGTACGTCAAGGGCCGGTGTCACCCGGCCGGCGAGGGCGTCGAATGGAAGGCAGCGCCGGCCGGAGTCCTCCGAGGCGCAGCGGCCCGTCCCGACCGGCAGTCGCCGACCGGGACGCTGAAGGGAAGCAGGAAGCCATGGTCGGGAACAGTCGGGTCATCGTCGGGATCAACGGCTCGTTGAGCAGTCTCGCGGCGCTGTACCGGGCGGTGGAGGAGGCCGGCAGACGCGACGCGCTGCTCGTCCCGGTGATCGCGTGGTCCACCGCGGACAGGGAGCTCCGGCCGGTCTCGGAGCTGGAGCACGCCGCCCGCAGGCGGCTGGACACGGCGTTCGAGCAGGCCTTCGGCGGGTACCCCGCCGACCTGGTCATCCGTCCGCTGGTGGTCCGCTCCGAACCCGGCTCCGCCCTGGTGGCCGCTGCGGGTCGCCCCGACGACCTGCTGGTGCTCGGCAGCGGCCACCACGGCAGGGTCCAGCGGGCGCTGCACGGATCGGTCGCCGGGCACTGCCGCGCCCACGCACGCTGCGAGGTGGTCGTGGTGTCGCCGTCCGCACTGCTCGCGAGCCTGGAACTCACCGCGCGCAGCGGGGCGCCGATGCCCTTCGTCGCCGGCCGCACCCAGGCCTCGCAGCACCCCGCCGCGGCACGCTGAACGCGGGGCGGCGACCCGCGCGAAACGCCGGCGCCCCCGTCAGAGGTCGATCAGGGGCCGGGCGGTCCTGCCGCAGCGGCTCGATCGCCGGGACGCCGGGCGTCAGCTCGCGTGCTGCTCGGCGTCGATCTCGGCGATCAGGCTCTCGACGAGGTGCTTGATCGCGTCGCGGATGGGGCGGACGGCTTCGACGCCCTGGCCGGCCGGGTCGTCGAGCTTCCAGTCCAGGTACTTCTTGCCCGGGAAGTACGGGCAGGCGTCGCCGCAGCCCATGGTGATGACGTAGTCGGAGGCCTGGACCGCGTCGGTGGTCAGCACCTTGGGCTGCTGGTCGGAGATGTCGACGCCGAGCTCGGCCATCGCGGCGACCGCCGACGGGTTGATCCGGTCCCCGGGCACGGAGCCGGCGGAGCGGACCTCGATGCGGTCGCCCGCGAGGTGGCGCAGGAATCCGGCCGCCATCTGGGAGCGGCCCGCGTTGTGGATGCAGACGAACAGCACGGACGCGGAAGCGGTGGTGGGCATGGCTCTTCCTTCATCGAGACCCGCGGCGGGCGCGGTGCGTCTCAGGCCCGGGTGGGCCGTCTGGCTTGGGTTTTCCCCCGACGGCCGCTAACGTATCAGCCCATGGTGATGTCAGTCGACAGTGACGTGATGAAGGCCCTGGCCGACCCGCTGAGGATCCGGATCCTCACGCTGCTCGCCCAGGAGGCGCTGTGCACGACCCACCTCGTCGAGGAGACCGGCGCCCGCCAGACGAACCTGTCGAACCACCTCAAGATCCTCCGGGACGCCGGACTCGTCGACACCGAGCCGTGCGGTCGCTTCACCTACTACTCGCTCCGCCCCGACGCCCTTGAGGCCGTGGCGGCGGAGTTCGCCGGGCTGGCCGCCACCGCCCGCGAAGCCGCCGCGAGCAATCGCAAGCGGTCCTGCTGAACCACCCACCCCCGCCCGGCGGCCGGCCCGCCCCCTCCTAGGAGTACCCGTTGAGCGCCATAGACGAGGCCAGACCCGAGATCACCCGGGCGGAACCCCTGGCCGCCGAGCCTCCCCCGGCCGCCGGCCGGGGGCGCCCGCACGCCGTCCCGCTGCTGAACCGCGTCGCGGCCGAGCTGGTCGGCACCGCCGCCCTGGTGGCCGTCGTGGTCGGCTCCGGCATCCAGGCCACCGAGCTCAGCGAGGATGTCGGCCTGCAGCTGCTCGCCAACTCGCTGGCCACCGTCTTCGGCCTCGGCGTGCTGATCCTGCTGCTCGGCCCCGTCTCCGGCGCGCACTTCAACCCCGTCGTCACGCTGGCCGAGTGGTGGACCGGCCGCAGGGACCCCAAGGGCCTGGGCCCGCGCGAGGTCGCCGCCTACATCCCCGCGCAGATCGTCGGCGCCGTCGCCGGGGCGATCCTGGCGGACGCGATGTTCGGCCAGACACTGGTGCAGTGGTCCACGCACGACCGTTCCGCCGGCAACCTGCTGCTCGGCGAGGTCGTCGCCACGGCGGGCCTGGTCCTGCTGATCTTCGGGCTCGCGAAGACCGACCACCTGCGGTTCGCACCCGTCGCGGTCGCCTCCTACATCGGCGCCGCCTACTGGTTCACCTCCTCCACCTCCTTCGCCAACCCGGCCGTCACCATCGGGCGCGCGTTCACCGACACCTTCGCGGGCATCGCCCCGGGCTCCGTGCCGGGCTTCGTCGGCGTGCAGCTGATCGGCGGTGTCCTGGGCCTGGCCCTGGTGGCACTGATTTTCGACCACCGCCGCCGCAGCACGACCGCGGCCGGTTCGAAGTGAGCACGGTCCGACGCACCCAGGTCGTCGGCGCCGGGCCGGCCGGCCTCGCCACCGGCCGGCGGTTCGGCGCCCTGCCGGCCTGAGCACCCCCGATCCCGGCACAACCGGGCGGGCGCGGTATCGGCAGGACGGCAGCGGCATGGCGGCAGCGGCAGCTGATCGACCCCCGCTCAGCCGACGGCCGGGCTTCGGCGTTCGACCAGCACGACGTCCCGCCAGACGCCGTGGTGTCGGCCGATCCGCTCGCGGGTGCCGATGGCCCGGAAGCCCGCCCGCCGGTGCAGGGCGAGGCTGGCGGTGTTCTCGGGGAAGATCCCGGACTGGATCGTCCAGATGCCGGCGGCCTCGGTGGAGTGGATCAGGACGTCCAGCAGGGCGCAGGCGACGCCGCGACCGCGGGCGTCGGGGTGGACGTAGACGGAGTGCTCGACCACGCCGGCGTACGCGCACCGGTCGGAGACCCGGCTCGCGGCGACCCACCCGAGCACTCGGCCGCCCGGCTCAAGGGCGACGTGGCGGTGGGCCGGGAGCTTCCCGGCGTCGAACGCCGCCCAGGTCGGAGCCTCGGTCTCGAAGGTGGCGTCGCCCTCGTCGATCCCGGCCCGGTAGATCGTCAGGACCTGGGTGGCATGGGCGCCGGCCATGGCGGCGATGGTGAAGTCACCGGCCACAGTCGGCCGCCCGCCCGTCGGAACCCTCGCCGACGCTCGCCCGCTCGACGATCTCACCGACGGCCATCGGCCGGCCCTCGACGGCCAGCAGGTGGAGCAGCCGGACACGGGTCGGATCGACCAGTGCCTTGAACCACGCCGCGTAGCGCTCGGCGGCTTCCGCGTCGATCAGGGGGCCGGTGGAACGCGTCTCGTTCATCGACGATCGACGATGGTCGACGACACACCCGCGGCAACATCCCCGGCAAGCCGGGCGGCCGTCAACGAACGGCCGACAGCAGGCCGGCCATGGCGGCGAGCACCTCGGGGGCGACCCGGTAGTAGACCCAGGTGCCGCGGCGCTCGCTGGTGAGCAGGCCGGCCTCGCGCAGCTTCTTGAGGTGGTGGGAGACGGTGGGCTGGGAGACGCCGACGTCCTGGATGTCGCACACGCACGCCTCGCCGCCCTCGTGCGAGGCGACCCGGGAGAACAGCCGCAGCCGCACCGGGTCCGCGAGCGCCTTGAACATCGCGGCCATCCGCACCGAGTCCGCCTCGGACAGGGCTGCCGAGGTGACGGGCGGGCAGCACGACACGGCCTCGGGCTCGACGACCGGCAGCTCCAGCGCCTTCAGATTCGACATATGTCTATGTTGACATCCGTCGAAGCGAGCGGCAAGCTCGGAGGCACATCGACAAACGTCGAATCAGTGAAGCGGGTGGCCCTCCCCGTCCGCCGACCCGTACGCCCCCGCCACTTCCCCCTTCGGAGCCCCTGCCATGAGCGAGAACACCACCGAGCAACTGCCTGTCGTCGTGATCGGCGCCGGCCCGATCGGCCTGGCCGCCGCCGCCCACCTGATCGAACGGGACATCGAACCCCTGGTCCTGGAAGCCGGGCCCGGCGCCGGTACCGCGGTGCGCGAGTGGTCCCACGTCCGGCTGTTCTCGCCCTGGGCCGAGGTCGTCGACCCGGCGGCCGAGAAGCTCCTCGCCCCGACCGGCTGGGTCCGCCCCGACGGCGCGCTCTACCCCTCCGGCGGCGAATGGGCCGAGCAGTACCTGCTGCCGCTCGCCGACGTCCTGGGCGCGCACGTCCGCTACGACGCCCGGGTCACCGGCGTCGCGCGCGCCGGACGCGACCGGATCGTCGACTCCGGCCGCGACGAGCAGCCCTTCACCGTCCACGTCACCACCGCCGACGGGGGCGAGCAGCGCATCACCGCCCGCGCCGTCATCGACGCCTCCGGCACCTGGTCCACCCCCAACCCGCTCGGCGCCGACGGCCTGCCCGCGCTCGGTGAACGCACCCACGCCGCCCGGATCTCCTACCGCGTCCCCGACCTGAAGGACGCCGCCGTCCGCGCCCGTTACGCGGGCAGGCGCACCGCCGTGGTCGGCACCGGCGCCTCCGCCTTCACCGCCCTCGCCCTCCTCGCCGAGCTAGCGAAGGACGAGCCCGGTACCCACGCCGTGTGGGTACTGCGCCGTGGCATCGGCTCCGGCACGTACGGCGGCGGCGAGGCCGACGAGCTGCCCGCCCGCGGTGCGCTCGGCCTGCGGGCCAAGGCCGCCGTCGACGCCGGGCACGCCACCGCGCTCACCGGCTTCCGCACCGGCGCCGTCGAGCAGGACGGCGACCGGGTGGTACTCGTCGCCGAGGACGGCCGCCGCAGTGAGGCCGTGGACGAGGTCGTCGTCCTCACCGGGCTGCGCCCCGACCTGTCCTTCCTGTCCGAGGTCCGCCTCGGCCTCGACGAACGCCTCCAGGCGCCGGTGGAACTGGCACCGCTGATCGACCCGAACCGGCACTCCTGCGGCACCGTCTACCCGCACGGCGCGAAGGAGCTCTCCCACCCCGAGAGCGGCGTCCACCTGGTCGGCATGAAGTCCTACGGACGCGCGCCCACCTTCCTCGCCATGACCGGCTACGAGCAGGTCCGCTCCGTCGCCGCACACCTCGCCGGCGACCACGAGGCCGCGGCCCGGGTCGAGCTGACCCTCCCGGAGACCGGCGTGTGCGGCGGCGCCGGGCTCTTCGACCAGCCCGACACCGAGCAGACCGACGGCGGCGGCTGCTGCTCGGCGCCCGCCGCACCGCAGCTCATCACCCTCGGCGCCGCGTCGCAGGACTCCTGCTCGACCGCCGGCGGCTGCTGACCGGTCCGGTGACCAGCACCCAGTCCGCAGGGCCACCGCGACCGTCGTGCGCTTCCACCGGCCGCCCGGTCAGGAGTCGGCCCAGGTCAGCGGATCGCCGGGGAGCGCATGCCGCTCCAGCCCACCGGCCGGCCCGGTGGCCGCGCCGCCGACCGCCGCCGGCGTCGCGGTGACGGTGGGGCCCGCCACCGTCACGGTCGGGCCGGGCACCGTAACGGGTGACGGTCGGCTGCGGCCGGGAGTCGTCGTTCACCTGGGCCTGAGTGAAGAAGCCGCCCGCGGACGGCCGAGATCGACGGACTCTTGGTCACCACGGGACGGCAGCCCGTGTCGTGTCGCTTGAGGGGGCGCGAAGGTGGGCGCAGTCGGCGAGCATGGTGGTGACCGGGCCGGGAAGGAGACGGCCGGTGCGGGTGAGGACCGTGCTGGATCGCGAGGGTGGCGAGGGCGGCGTCGGCGCCGTCCCGCGGCCGGGTGACGACTCCGGGGTCAACCACCGGCGTGTGCCGGAAGGCGGTGCGGAGGAGCGATGGCGCTGCTCGTGGTGAAGGGCGACGAGCTCGTCGTCGACCTGTCGTGGTGGGAGAAGGTCGCGGCGCGGCGCGGTGAGGTGCGCGCGCCCGTGTCCGCGATCCACCGGGTGAGCGTCGAGCCCGACTGGTGGCGTGCTCTGCGCGGCGTGCGGGGGCGCGGCACCTGGATTCCCGGTGTCCTGTCCTACGGCATCCGTACGCACTACCTGGGGGAGGACTTCTCGGCCGTGCGGGTCCGGGGCCGCCGGCCCGTCGTCTGCGTCGACCTGTGGAGCTCCTCGCCGTACGCCCGCTTGGCCGTCACCGACCCGGACCCCGACGGCACCGTTCGGGCCATCCGCACCGCCGCCGGCCTCTGACCGCCACGCGGAACGCCCCCCGGGGTGTCCCGGCAGCGGCTGTCGGACACGCGGTGCCGGGTGACCTGCCCCCGCCGGGTTGCCCTCGTCCGCGATCCGGTCGTGCGGCGGTAGGGAGGCGGGAGCATCATGGGCACCACGAGGACAGAGGAGGTCCGGGCGATGGACATCTCGTTGGTCACCGAGCGGCTCGTCATTCGGGACTGGTCCGTGGACGACGCCGAGGACGCCCTGGCGATCTACGGTTCGCCGGATGTCGCGCGTTGGCTGACCCCGGCGATGGAGCGCGTCGGTGACGTGGCGGCGATGCGCTCGGTGCTGCAGGCGTGGCAGGAGGCGCAGCCGAACCTGCCGCCGCCCCGCGGACGGTGGGCCGTGCAGCGCCGGGACGACGGCGCGGTCGTCGGCGGCCTCGGCATCCGGCTGCTGCCGCCGTACGAGGACGACCTGGAGATGAGCTGGCAGGTGGCCCCCGAGGCGTGGGGGCAGGGCTATGCCACCGAGGGCGGCCGCGCGCTCATCGCCTGGGCCTTCACGCAGGACGCCGAGGAGCTCTTCGCGGTCGCGCGGCCGACCAACGTCCGCGCCATCGCCATGGCGAAGCGCCTCGGCATGGAGTGGGTCGGCGAGACCACCAAGTACTACGGCCTCAGCCTGCAGGTCTACCGCATCCGCCCCGGCGACCTGACCGGCACCGGCCGGGAATCGCCGTGAGCAGTGCGCGATCCCCGGCGCGGCCACGATCCCGTCGGCGGCGGTGACGCGTTCGCCGGACCACCCGGGCTCCCCTGCGCCGTCGACCGGCGCAGGGACGCTCAGGGCAGGGCGTCCGCCTTGGCCCGCATGTCCGCGGCACGTGCGACGCGGAGCTGGGTGAACAGGTCGGCGGCCCGGTTCCAGTTCGCGCGGGCCTCCTCCGTCGCACCGAGTTCCGCCTGGGCGGAGGCGAGGTTGTCGAGCGCCTCGGCCTGGTTGTAGCGATCGTGCATCTCCTCGAAGACCTCCAGGGCCCTGCGGTGGCCCGCGACGGCGTCACGGAGGTTGCCCAGGTCCTGGTGGGCGTAGGCGATGGTGCCCCAGGCGCCGGCCTCGTAGCGCCGGTCTCCGACCTCCCGCAGGATGGGGATCGCCTCCTCGCACCTGGCGATGGCCTCCTGGTGCTCGCCCAGCTGGACCAGACGCCAGGCCGCGTCCGTGAGCGCCCGTCCGACCTCGTGGTGCTGGTCGAGGCTTCGGGCGGTCGTCAGGGCGTTGAGCGCGTGCCGCAGTCCCTCGGCGGGGCGTTCCAGGTAGAGGTACACCCAGCTGACATCGCGTTCGGCACGCGCCCGGCGCTCGACGGGCAGCCGGCTCAGGTGCCGGAGGATGAGGTCGAGCGGTCCGTCGACGTCGTGCAGACGACCTGTCTCGATCAGGGCTCGGACCAGGTTGTGGCCCGCCCGGTTGATGGTGACCGGATCGTCGATCTCCAGCGCGGCTTCGATCGCGGTGCCCGACGCGCTGATCTCCTCGCTCCAACGGCCTTCCACCTCGTTGTAGGTCGCCCATTCGAGCGTGAGGTTCAGGCGCTGGCGCAGCAGGGTCGGGTCCGCCGCCGAGCGCTGAACGGCGAGGAAGGCCGGGTCCTCCTGGGCGTACCAGTCAAGGGCGTCCTCGCGACTGTCGACGGCGACCCGGACGACGCCCGGTTCCGGGGCACTGATCGGCATGGCCAGGGACCGGGACAGGAACCGGTTTGCCGCGTGGGCGTTCTGACGCAGGTAGTCGAGGAGGCGGATCCGGGCGGCGAGACGGTCGTCGCCCTCCTGGTGGACGAGTTCGGCTCCGTACGCCCGCAGGAGATCGTGGAGGACGTAGCGGCCGACGGCGTCGCGGGAGAGCAGGCTCGCCGCGGTGAGTTCGCGCAGGTGCCGTCGGGCGGCCGGCAGTTCCGCGCCCGCCAGGGAGGCGGCGGCCTCGGCGGAGACCGCCGGCCCCGGGTGGAGCGACAGGCAGCGGAAGAAGCGTGCCGTCGCCTGGTCGAGCGAGTGGTAGGAGAGGGCGAGGACGGCCCGGACGTCGGCGCGCCGGTCGTCCCCGGCCAGGGCGTCGAGGCGTGGTTCGGTGTCGCGCAGTTCGCGGACGGCCGTGCTCAGGGACATCAGGGGGTTCGCGCTGAGCTGGGCGGCGACGACGGCCACGGCCAGCGGGAGGTGGCCGCAGAGTCCGACCAGTTCGGCCGCCGCCCCGGGTTCGGCCCGGCAGCGCCGGTCACCGATCCGCGCGGACAGTGCCGCCACGGCTTCGGCCTCCGTCCACACGTCCAGGCCGACGAGGGCGGCGCCGTCGGTGGCGGCGAGGCCCGCGAGCTGGTTGCGCGAGGTGATGACGGTCAGGCATCCCGGGGACGCGGGCAGGAGCGGCCGGACCTGTTCCGCGGTGCGGGCGTTGTCCAGCAGGACGATCATCCGCCGGTCACGCGTCCGCTTGCGGAACATCGCGGTGCGCTCTTCGGTGCCGGAGGGGATCTCGTTGCTGGCGACCCCGAGCGCGCGCAGGAATCCTCCGAGGGCCGCGCCCGGGTCCAGGGGGCTGCGCGCGTCCTCGAATCCACGCAGATTGACGTACAACTGACCGTCCGGGAAGCGGTCGGCCACCTGGTGCGCCCAGTGCACCGCCAGGGCGGTCTTGCCCACACCGGCCATGCCGCCGATCGCCGAGATGACGACGTGCCCGCCGTGCCCGGGGGCCCCGTCGGTGTGTCCGAGGACGCCGGCCAGCTCCGATTCACGGCCGCGGAAGGCCGCGAGGTCGGGCGGCAGTTGCCGGGGCACCTGAGGGGCGCGCCGGGTGGCGGCCTGGACGAGGAGCCGCCGGGCGGGCCCTTCCAGCTCCAGGACGTCCAAGAGTTCGTTGAGCGTGGACGGACGGGGAAGGCTCCTGCCCCGCTCCATGTCCCCGATGGCCCGCACACTCACCCCGGACGCCTGGGCGAGCCCCTCCAGGGTGAACTGACCGCGCCGGCGCGCCTCGCGCAGCAGCTGACCGAATGTGTCTTCGTCCGTCCCCATCCGGAGGAAGGTAGAACAAGTCGACGCCCGCCACGGTCGCGGTCCGCATTCCGGACGTCCCGGTCTCACCGGCCTCCCGCCCGGTCGAC
Source organism: Kitasatospora sp. NPDC057015 (assembly GCF_042673745.1). Classification (NCBI taxonomy): domain Bacteria; kingdom Bacillati; phylum Actinomycetota; class Actinomycetes; order Kitasatosporales; family Streptomycetaceae; genus Kitasatospora; species Kitasatospora sp. NPDC057015. Next base: position 17,927 of record NZ_JBHUSG010000044.1, on the reverse strand, counting down.
GTCGATCGCCGAGCGGATCGGCCGGGCGCGGCGGGCGACGCTGCGAGCCGGCGTCCTCGCCCGCCTGACGCCCACTCGGGACACCCGGCGGCCGGGGGCGGTTCCGCACGCATCGTCAGCCGAGGGGGCTGCGGCAGGCGCGACTTCGGTCGAGCCTGAGCGTCTCGTCCCCTGCTCCGGGCGGGCCGCGCAGACCGCGGGCCCGGCCCGGTGGTGCTACGCGGCCTCGGTGAGGTGCTCCGTGAAGAAGGCGGCGAGCCTGTCGACCGCGGGCTCGACGTACTCCTTCCTGTCGTAGAGATCGACGTGGCTGGCGCCCTGGATCCAGTGGAGCTCCCTGGGACCGGTCGCCCGCTGGTGGACGTCGACGGCCATCCAGGACGTGACCGCGCGGGTGCCGACGACCTGCAGCAGGGGGCGCGGGCCGATGAGCGGAACGGCGTGAAAGGCGTCGAAGGAGGCCAGCTTGTCGATGCTGGGCCAGGCGAAGCTCTTGGCGGACCGATCGTGCCGGCCCCGGGCGGTGCAGTAGTACTCGAATCCCTCGACGGCGTGCTCTCCACCGAGCGCACGGGCCTGCTCGGCCGTCTCGGGGAAGATCGGCAGCGCGCCGGGGTCCTCGCCGCGGGCCGCGGCGGTGCGGGCCTGAGCGGCGGCGTCGAGCAGGCCCCGGAAGACGGCCGGGTCCTGCGTACCGTCGGCGCCCAAGCGGAACTGGCGGGCCACGTCGACGCCGCTGACGGTGGCGACGGCTCTGACACGTCGGTCCCCGCCCGCGGCGGTCAGCGCGTATCCGCCGGAGGCGCAGATGCCGAGCAGTCCGATCCGGCCGGCGTCGACGTCCGCGCGGGTGGTGAGGTGGGAAACGGCGGCCTTGAAGTCCTCCACCCGCTGGCCCGGGTCCTCCAGGCCACGGGGAGTGCCGCCGGACTCGCCCTGGTGGGCGGCGTCGAAGGTGAGCGTGAGGAAGCCGCGCTCGGCCAGCTGCCGTGCGTACAGGCCGGCGGACTGCTCCTTCACGCTGGTGCCGGGGTGTCCCACCACGACGGCGGGAAGCGGCCCCGGGCCCTGGCGGTCGGGGAGGTGGAGGTGGGCGGCGATGTCGATGCCGGCGCTCCGGAAGGTCACGCTGCTACGGATCATGAAGGCTCCTGGTACGTGTCGGATTCCACTGACGAGCCGACGGGCCGGTCTCGGCGGTCAGGTCGGGTGCCGAGGGGATCGTCCGCTGCTGCGGATGGCCCGCCTCGCAGTGTTCTCTCCCACCGTGACCGGTCAGAGGGGATACACCATCCGTCAATTGACGGTCAGTTGGTTGACCGGCTCTCGGCCGGGCCGCCGCGGCCGGCCATCCGGGGCCTCGCTGGGCGGACACGAACCGACCCCCTCGCACGGCGGGGCCGCTCCGGCCTCGGGCGGGGCCGGACGGAGGCGACTCGTGGCGCGCAGGGCCCGGCGCGACCGGCGTGACGGCCAGCGAGCCCCACGGCGCGGGCCGGGCGGCCCAGAGGTCCGGGTGGCCTGGGCATGCACCCGTGTCCGCACGCACCCACCGATCACCAGGACGTCGAGGTCGACCGTCATCTGACGGATGCCCGGCGCAGGCCACGAAGCGAGAGTGAGCACGGGGGAAGGGTTCGACCGCTCAGACCGACGCCGTCGGAAACCCTCCACTCTTAACCCGTTCAAGCGGTTACCTTCGGCGGCCCACTGCCCCGAACACATGGCTTGCCGCGAACACAGAAGGAGACAGGCAATGACAGTCAGCTACACCGGTGTGGTGACCGTGACGGGCGAGGGGCGCAACGGCGGCCGGGTCGCCGCCAGCGACGGTTCCCTCACCACCGCACTCGCGATACCGCAGGAGTTGGGTGGTGGCGGTGGCGCCACCAACCCTGAGCAGCTGTTCGCCGCCGGCTGGGGGGCGTGCTTCCTCGGGGCCGTGCGCCGCGCCGCCGCCCAGCGCAAGGTCCGACTGACGAGCACCGCCGTCACCGTCGAGATGACCCTGACCCACGGCGACGACGACGCGTTCGGCCTCAGCGCGGTCCTCAACCTCGAACTCGGTGGCGTGGACGATGAGATGGCCGCCGAGCTGGCCGATGCCGCGCACCAGTTGTGCCCCTACTCGAAGGCGACGCGCGGCAACATCCCGGTGACCGTCAACTCCAAGGCGGCGGCGGGCTGACGCAGGTGGGGGCCGCCCGGGCCGGTCACCGCAAACGGCGACCGGCCCGGGCGGCCCCGGCGGATCCGGTGGAGGGGCGTACGCTCACAAGCCGGTCTCACCGCTGTGCCGCGCGCGGTAGGTGGCGGCCTTGACCCGGTTGCCGCAGGTCTTCATGGCGCACCATTCCCGCCGGTGGCCGCGTGAGCGGTCCAGATAGACCTGGGTGCACTCGGGCCGGGAACACTCGCGGAGCAGCACCGCGTCATCGCCGCCGAGGATCTCGACGGTCTCGCGGGCGAGCGCGGCGAGCCCCTGGGCCGTACCCCCGGTCCTGGTGGCGCCGACGGCGGACAGGCGCAGCGTCACGGGCAGTCCCGCCGCGTGCTTGTTCACCTCGGCGATCGCCCGCGGCGGCAGCGCTTCGCCGTGGAGCCGGGCGCCGATGAGCGCGTACATCGACTCGCGCAGGTCCAGGGCGATGTCGAGGTCGGTCTCGTCGGCGCCCGGTGCGGCGTCGAACATCCCGGCCTCGATGAACCAGGCGTCGAGCTGCCGGGGGGTGGCCAGCTTCTCCGCAGGTTCCTCGTTGCGCCGCGCGCGTAGGGTCCCGACGAAGTCGAGGGGCAGGGTCCCGCAGGGAAAGGCATGCATCACATAACTATTCTGACCGGTTTCCGCCCCGACGGGCAATCCACACCTCGGGCGGGCCTGCTCGTGCGGGACCGTCGGAGGCCTGCGCCGCGGTCGGGCTCGTCCGGGGCCGTCCGCCGCCTGCCCGCGGTCAGGACGGACGCCGGCAGGGGGCACCCGCGACCGGCTGCGAGGTGAACCACTGCCCGTGGCCGGTCGCCCGCGCGGGTGCCCCCCCTGCTACGTGCCCTCGGGCGGACGGCCCGATCGGCCGCCGCCGGTGGTCAGCGGGCCCGCAGGGGGCCGGCGAACGACTTGCGCAGGGACGACGGCGCGACCGCGGGGAGCAGCGACGCCAGGAGCTTCCCCTTCAGGGTGCCCGGCTCTCTCGTCAGCCGGACGTCGACGCGAGTGCCGTCGCCCTCGGGGGTCATCCGGAACAGCCACCCTCCCCCGGGTCCGAAGATCTTGGAGTCGAGGGTGGTGATGGTGACCTCGTCGCCCCCGGGCACCCAGTCGTAGCGGGCACGTTCCCAGGCGGCGGCGGTGCCCTCGGTCACCTCGGCCCAGCCCTCGCCGAGGCCGTGCACCTCGAAGTGGTCCGCGTCGATGGTGGGCCAGGCCTCGGCCCTGGCCGGGCCGAAGTCGGTGAGCACCGCCAGCACGGCGGTCGGGCTCAGCGTGGAGAGGAGATGGAAGTTCACGACTGTCACGGTGTCTCCGGATACGTGTGCGCACGTCGGGTCATGTCGAACGACGCGCGGGTGACATGGCTCTGCGGGCGCTCTCCGCCCGGCCGCACCCACTCTGGCCACCCGCCGGAGCTGCGGCATCCGTCAGTTGACCGCCTGCGGGCGGTTGAGTCACGGGACTGCGTCCCCGGCGGTGTGCCCCGGACACCGACCCACTCCGGGCTCCGGAGGAGAAGCACGGCGGGTGCGGCCGCCCGACCGAGCAGGCCGGTGCCCCGGGGCGGCACCGAGGAACGGGCCGACCCGGTCCGTGGCCCTGCGCCGGCCACCGCCCCCGCGGGACCGGCGCGGACCGCACGAGGCGTCAGGCGGACGGCTCGCCGACGCCGTCGGCGAGCAGCGCGTCCCGGAGTGCGGTGCGGGAGGCGATGCCCAGCTTCGGATAGATCTGGTAGAGGTGGGCGCCGACCGTCCGGTGGGAGATGAAGAGGCGTTCGGCGATCTGCTTGTTCGTCAGGCCCGTGGCGGCCAGCTCCGCGATCCCCCGCTCCTGCGGTGTGAGCGCGCCGACGCCCCGGCCGTCCGGGAGCGCCACCGGGTCGCCCGCGGCCCGGAGCTCCTTGCGGGCGCGCTCGGCCCACGGTGCCGCACCCAGGCGCTCGAAGGTCCGCAGGGCCACCGCGAGCGGGGCCCTGGCGTCCGAGACGGCCCGGGCCCGGCGCAGCCGCTCGCCCTGGGCCAGCCGTACCCGGGCCAGGTCGAAGGGCCACTTCTCGACGTCCGGCGCGCTGACCGCCCGCGCGAAGAGGCGCGCCGCCCGCAGGTCGTCCGGCGCGGCGATCGCCTCCGCGCCGGCGGCGAGGAGCGCGAGGCGGGGCGAGAGCGCGGCGACGTTCGTCCGCCGCAGTGCCCGTACGTGCGCCGCCGCTGCTTCGTGCCGGTCGGTGCGCACGGCCGATTCGACCAGGTCGAAGAAGACCCACAGGGCGTGGGGGGTGCGGGGCGCGAAGCCGCCGGCGGGGCTGACGGCGTCGGCATGGCCGAAGGCCCGGTCGAAGTCCCCCTCCGCGATGTCGGCCAGCAGGTGCACCTGGCGGGCGCAGTCCGTGCTCATGCGCACCCCGCGCGGCGCCGCCCAGTCGGTCATGGCGACGGCCAGGGTACGGGCCTGGCCGGCGTCGCCCCGGGAGGCGAGCACGAGGCCCTTGGTGAACTGGAAGAACCAGGTGCAGACGCTGTAGCCGGAGTCCGCGCACAGCGCGAGGCCCTCGTCCGACAGGTCCACGGCCTCCTGCCACCTCCCGCGCAGGTAGTCGTCGAGGCAGAGGTGGAGCAGGGAGCCGATGTGGCGGCGGACCGGTCCGCCCTCGCGCCCCTGCCGGACCACGCGCCAGGACGCCTCGCGCAGTGCCGACAGCCGGTCCGGGTAGATCGCCGCGGCCCCGATGCGGACGATCTCGGCGAGTTCGGTCGCGGGGGTGACCCCGTCGATGATCTCGTCGAGCCCGCGCAGCGTCGCTTCGTCGGCGTTCAGGGGGTCGGAGAAGGTCCGGGCGGCGATCCCGAGCAGGGGCGGGGCGGCGGGCCGCAGCCGGGACAGGGCCGCGTCGAACGGGGCCCACAGCTCCTCCTTGCCGCCGTAGCTGCAGAGGAGCACGAGGAAGTGGAGGGTGTCGAGGAGCGCGGGGTCGTCGGCCCGGTAGCCGTGTCCGCCCTCCTCGACGGCGCCGACCAGCAGGCGGTGGGCGGTGGCCACGTCGCCGTCGCTGTTCAGCAGGAGCTGGACGGCGGCGCCGGCCGCCCGCAGGGAGACCCCGTGGCCGGGATCGGCCCGCCGGGCGTCTTCGAGCAGGGCCGAGGCGCTGCTCAGCGCTCCGACCGCCTCGGCCCCCACGTAGGCCGCCTCGGCGAGGCGGCGGGCGCGGTCGGTGCCGAGCGGGCTGAGGTCCGCGGCGCGGGTGAGGGCGGCGATGGCCGCCACCGCGTCGCCGCGCTCCAGGATGTGGCCGGCCGCGTCCTCCAGCAGGACGGCGACCTCCTCGTCGGGGTGGAGGGTGGCTTCCCCCAGGTGCCAGGCACGCTGCACCGGCCGGTGTTCCAGGACGTGGGCGAGGGCGCGGTGGGCGGCGCGCAGCCGGCTGCTGGTGGCGGCCTCGACGACCGCCGACCGGACCAGGGGGTGGCGGAACACCAGGCAGTGGGTGCCGCCGTCGACCTGGACCAGCCGGTCGCCCTCCGCGGGGCCCAGGTCCTCCAGCCCGGCGCCGCCGTCGGTGCGGCGGGCCGCCGCCGACAGCACACCGAGGTCGCCGGTGCCGTCGAGGGCGGCCAGGAGCAGCAGGTCGCGGGTGGCGGCGGGCAGATCGCGGACGCGGGTGAGGAAGAGGGACCGCAGGCGTTCGCCCAGCGGCAGGATGGCCGGCGGGATGTCCCGGGCGCGCGGCTGGTCCCGGCGCAGGGCGTCGGGCAGTTCGAGCAGCGCCAGCGGGTTGCCCTGGGCGGTGGCGAGCAGGCGTCGGCGGACCGGACGGGCCAGTTCGGGGAACCGGCTGTCGACCAGGTGCGCCGCCGCCTCGGGGGCGAGCGGGGAGAGTTCGTGGGTCGGCAGACCGGTGTGTTCGAAGAATCCGCCGGCGCCGGTGCGGGCGGCTCCGAGGAACCGGACGCGTTCGCCGGCCGTCCGCCGGGCGACGAATCCGAAGACGGCGGCGCTGGCGCGGTCCACCCACGGCAGGTCGTCGACGACCAGCAGCACGGGGGTTCGGACGGCGGCCGCCCGCAGCAGGGCCAGTGCGGCGTTGCAGACGACGAAGCGCTCCGGAGGGGCGCCGGCTCCCAGCCCGAGGGCGACGTCGAGGGCCTCCCGGTGGTGGGGGCCGAGGTGGTCGAGGACGTCCCGCAGCGGGAGGAGCGCCTGGTTCAGTGCCGCGTAGCTGATGTCGGCCTCGAACTCCACGCCCGCCGCGCGCAGGACGCGGGCACCCGCGGCGACGGCCGCCCCGGCCACCGCGTCCAGGACGGCGGACTTGCCGATGCCGGGTTCCCCGGACAGCAGCAGGGCGCCGCTCTCCCGCTCGCGGGTGAGGCCGGCGGTGATGCGGTCCAGGTCGTGCTCCCGGCCGACCAGCGGGTCGGTGGAGCCGGCGGAGTTCACCGGGGACCGCCCCGGTGCTGCGCCGGACCGCCCAGGTGCTGCGCCGGGCGGGACCGGTTGCGGGGCGGGGCGGGCCGAGCGGGGACGGGCCGGATGGGGGCGGGCCGGATCGGTGCGGGCCGGCAGGGGGCGGCGAGCGGGGGCGTGCGTGCCGCCCGTGCTGCCACGATGCGCCCCATCTGTCTCCTCCGTCGTCGCGAGGGGTCAGTCTAGGACGCGGGCCGAGCCCCGGCGGGCCTGGCCCGGGGCTGCGGTCCAGGCCACGGGCCTGCCGGTCGGCGCAGGCCGGAGGGGTTGCCGGCGCGGCGGAGCCGTTCCCGGCGCGGCGGAGGCGGACCGCCGCGCCCTGGCGTACGGGTGGAGTCGGCCGAACGACCTCCCGGGCCCCGGCTCAGGCGACCCGCGACCGGACGTCCGCCTTCTCGGCCGGGCGGTCTCCGACGGCCCGGCCGGTGCCCGCCCGGCTCTGCCGGAGCAGCAGGGCGAGCACGGTGCCGACCGCCAGGGCCGGGGCGATCCAGAGGAAGGCGCCGCCGGTGGCGTGGGCGAACGCAGCTCGTGCGAGGTCCTGGGCATGGGCCGGGAGCAGGGCGAGGGACTCAGGCCGCGAGGGGTCGAACCCGCCGGTGCGCGGGAGGTCGCGGGTGCGGGTCGCGAAGTCCGCGGTGAGCAGGGCACCGAAGACCGCGACCCCGAAAGCGGCGCCGATGGACCGGGCGAAGGTGACCACGGCGCTCGCGGCGCCGATGTCCGCCGCGGGGACGGAGTTCTGGACGGCGGTGAGCACGACCATCGGGACCATGCCGATGCCGACACCGGTGATCAGGAAGTAGCCGCTCAGGACGAGGGTGCCGGTGGCCGCGCCGACGGTGGACAGCAGGACCAGTCCGACCAGGTTGACGACCAGTCCGGAGACCAGGATCAGGCGCAGGCGACCGGCGTGCGCCGCCCAGCGCCCGGCGAGCGACTGGCTGAGGACGAGGCCGACGACCAGCGGCAGCATGTGCACGCCGGACAGGGTCGCCGAGACGCCGTCGACGATCTGCAGGTAGGTGGGCAGGTACACCAGGACGCTGAACATCGCGGCGTTGGCCGCGAAGCCGATCAGCGCGGAGAGCACCACCGTGCGGGAGGTGAGCATGGTGACCGGCAGGACGGGGGCGGCGGCGCGGCGTTCGAGGGGGACGACCAGGGTGGCGAGCACGACGGTGGCGGCGGTCAGGCCGACGACGGCGGGCGAGGTCCAGCCCCAGCGGCCCGCGAACGAGGTGACCAGCACCAGGCCGGTGGCGACGGCGGCGAGGACCAGGGCCCCGGCGTAGTCGACGGGAGCCCTGGTGCCGCGGACGGCCGCGGGGAGTGCCCGCGCGGCGACGACGAGCGCGACGATGCCGATCGGCAGGTTGACCAGGAAGGCCCAGCGCCAGGAGAGCTGGTCGGTGAAGACGCCGCCGAGCAGCGGCCCGATGATGCTCGCGACGCCGTACACGGAGCCGAACAGGCTCTGGTAGCGGCCGCGCCGTTCGGGCGCGACGATGTCGCCGACCAGGGCGAAGGTCAGGACGATCATGCCTCCGCCGCCCACGCCCTGCAGGACCCGGGCGCCGATCAGCTGGGGCAGGTCCTGTGCGAGGCCGCAGGCCACGGACGCCGCGAGGAACACGGCGGTGGCGGCCAGGTAGAGCCGCTTGCGGCCGAACATGTCGCCGAGCTTGCCCCAGAGCGGAGTGACGGCGGTGGAGGCCAGCAGGTAGCCGGCGCTGACCCAGGCGATGTCGTCGAACCCGTCGAGGTCCGCGGCTATCCGCGGCAGCGCGGTGGAGACGATGGTCTGGTCGAGGGCGGCGAGCAGCACCGCGAGGACGAGGGCGCTCATCGCGGCGCCGACGCCGCGGGTTCCGGGCGCCTGGGCAGGGTGTTCGGTGGGCATGGCGGGTGATCCTGTCGGTCGAGGGCGCGCCGGGCCGCGGTTTCGCGGCCGGTGGCGGCGGCAGGGTAGGCCGAGGCCGGGGGCAGGATGCGGCGGGCCCGGGCGGACGGGGGACGGGCCCGGCGGCGCGGCACGACCGAGGTGGTGACCGCCGCTGCGACCGGGGGCGCGGCGCGGGCCGGCGGCCGGGCTGACGCCGCCGACCCGCGGACCGTGCGTCAGAGGGTGATGGTCTTGTACTCGGTGTAGGTGCCGAGGCCGACGGCGCCGAACTCACGGCCGGTGCCGCTGGCCTTGAAGCCGCCGAAGGGGCCGTCGAAGCCGACGGCGGCGCCGTTGACGGTCACCGTTCCGGTGCGGATGCGGCGGGCGACCTCCAGCGCGTGCTCCGTGCTGGCGGACCAGACGCCGCCCGACAGTCCGTACTCGGAGTCGTTGGCGATGCGGACGGCGTCGTCCTCGTCGTCGTAGGCGATGACCACCAGGACGGGCCCGAAGATCTCCTCCTGGGCGATGCGCATGGAGTTGTCGACGTCGGCGAACAGGGTCGGGGTCACGTAGTTGCCGTCCTCCAGGCCTTCGGGGATCTGCGGGCCGCCGGTGACCAGGCGGGCGCCCTCCTCGACGCCGAGGGCGATGTACTGGCGGACGCGCTCCTGCTGGTCGCGGCGGATCATCGGCCCGATGAAGGTGTCGGGGTCGGTGGGATCACCGACCTTGAGGGACTCGATGAGCTCCTTGAGTCCCGCGACGACCTCCTCGTAGCGGCTGCGCGGGGCCAGGATGCGGGTCTGCGCGATGCAGGACTCGCCGTTGTTGAGCAGGGAGGAGAACTTCAGGCCCTGGACGGCCTGGCGGATGTCGGCGTCGGGCAGGATGACGGCGGCGGACTTGCCCCCCAGTTCGAGGCTGACGCGCTTGAGCTGTTCACCGGCGATCGAGGCGATCCGCCGGCCGGCCTGGGTGGAGCCGGTGAAGGCGATCTTGTCGACGTCGGGGTGCGAGACCAGGTACTCGCTGGTCTCGCGGTCGGCGGGCAGGATGCTGACCACTCCCCCGGGCAGTCCGACCTGGTCGAGCAGGTCGGCGAGCAGGCCCATGCTCAGCGAGTTCTCCGGCGAGGCCTTCAGGACCACCGAGTTGCCCGCCAGCAACGCCGGGATGATCTTGGCGGTGGCGGCGGAGAAGGGCGAGTTCCACGGGATCACCGCGGCCACGACGCCCACGGCCTCCCGGCGGACCACGCTGCGCACCGGCGAGGCCGGGTCCGACGGGGTGAGGATCTCCTCCCAGCCGAACTCCTCCGCGGCCTTCAGGTAGGCGTTGGCCTGCCGGGTCAGGCCCGACTGGCCGGCCCGGGTGAACCAGCCCGCCGAGCCGTTCTCGGCGGCGATCAGCTGGGCGATCCGCTCGGCGTTCTTCTCCCGCAGCGCGTTGAAGTGCCGCAGCACCGCCACCCGTTCCAGCGGCGGCGTCTCGCGCCAGGTGCCCTCGTCGAAGGCGGCGCGGGCGGCGGCCACGGCACGGTCGACGTCGGCCGGCCGGGCCTGCGCGGCCCTGCCGATCACGGTCCCGTCGTGCGGGGACCGGATGTCCAGCGGTTCGGCGTCGCTCGGCTCGGTCCAGGCGCCCGCGATGTAGAGCCGGTCGTAGATGATCACGTCTCGCTCCTGCAGTCTCTCGATTACTGTCACATCAATGTAGCACTTACTCGAATAGGTTAGACAACACTGCTTGCTTTGCTTGGCTTTCCACCACCTTTGAGGTGCATCTGAAGGCTTGGCGCGACCCGCCCGGACCTCGGCCTGCCCGGCAGCCGTCGCGGCGGAGCAGCCTGCACCGCCGCTCCCGTGCAGCCGCGCGCCGCCGAGCGGAGCTGGGTCCGTTCCGGTGCCGCCGAAACCGCCGCCCGGTCGTCGACGCCCTCCTCTCGGAGTCAGGGACCGGCCCGCGCCGGCACGACGGCTTCCTGTCCACCCACATGTGTCCGAACCGACTGACACACGTGTGCGCTCCGGTACGTCTACGCTGAGCGGGTGGAAAGTGTTTCAGCTGAGAATCCGTCCGACGTGGAACTCGTGCAGGACACGCGCAACGGCGAGGTCGCCGCGCTCGGCGTGCTGCTCGAACGGCACCGGGCCGGGATGCGCGCCGTGGCGATGAGCCTCCTGGGCAACACTCCCGACGCGGACGACGCCGTCCAGGACGCGACCCTGATCGCCCTGCGGCGGATCGGCGACCTCCGGCAACCCGAGTCCGTCGGCCTGTGGTTGCGGGCGATCGTCCGCAACGTCTGCAGGACGCGGCTGCGTTCGGCGCCTCCCCCGTCGCCGCTGCCCGACCTGGCCCGGCTGACGTCGGGAGCCGGCCCCGAGCAGGTCATCGACCGGCACGCGATGCAGGACTGGCTGTGGCGTGCGATCGACGAGCTGTCCCCGGTTCTGCGCACGACGGTGATGCTGCGGCACTTCAGTGCGCGCACCCCCTCCTACGACGAGATGGCCACCCTGTTCGGAGTGCCCGTGGGCACGGTCCGCAGCAGGCTCAACGAGGCCAGGCGCAGGCTGGCGGCGGCGATGGCGGCCACCGCGGAGGCGGTGCACGCCGACGTCCGCGTCCTGTCCCGGGAGAGTGCCCGGGCGGCGGCGGAAACCCTGGCCGCGGCGGAGCAGGGGCGGCTCGCCGAGCTGGCGGCCGAGCGGTGGACGGCGGACGTCGGCTACTACGCGGGCCGGCACCGGGTGGGCGGCCGGGACTTCCTGATCCGGGGCATGGCCGACGACCTGGAGGCGGGAGTACGACAGCGCTTCGTGAGCGCCGTCGCCGGCCGGGACACCGTCATCTGGGAGATGGACCTGGTCAACCCCCCGGACGACCCCGGCCACTGCCCGCCGGCCGTCGCGTGGCTGATGTCCGTGAAGGGCGCCCGGATGCACCGGTTGCGGCTCTTCCACGCGCCCCGCCCGTAACGGCCGCAGGTGTGCCGGCGGCGTGACACGTATCACTGGCCGGTCCGTCGAACTTCTCCGAAGCCCCGGCGTCTTGTAGGTGTTCGGAGCAGTGCACACCCTTGGAGGATCCCGATGACGAACCCACCGTCCGACCTGCTGTCCCCCGGAGCCCACGACGTCCTGCTGGACGGGCTGACGCAGCGCTACCACGTGTACGGGTCGGGGCCGGTCTGCCTCGCCGTGCCCGGCGGACCGGGGGTGACCTGGGACTACCTTCGGGCGCCCGGCCTGGAGGAGTTCCTGACCATGGTGTACGTCGAGCCGCTGGGCACCGGCGGCTCGCAGCGCCTGCCGTCGCACCCGGACGGCTACACCCGCGAGCGCTGCACACGTAGCCTGACCGGCCTGCTCGACCGGCTGGCACTGCCGCGGGTGTTCCTGCTGGGTCACTCCCACGGGGGCTTCGTGGCGCAGTACTTCGCGCTGCACCACCCCGACCGGCTGCACGGTCTGGTGCTGTACGAGAGCGCGCCGGTGACGGGCGCGGAGCACATCGCCGAGGCCGGTGCCCGGGTCGAGGAGTTCGCCTCCCGCAACGAGGGCCGGCCCGGGCTCCCCTCGGCCCTGGCCGGACTCCGGACGGTCGGGAGCCTCACCGACGACGAGGAGATCACCTCGGCGTTGCGCGCGTTGCTGCCGGTCTACTTCGCCCACTACTGGGACCGGGAGGACGAGTTCCGCGCCCTGCGCGCCAGGGTGGCGTGCAGCTACATCTCGCCCCTGGACGAGAACGGGGAGCCCGACGTCGTCGACGACCGGGAGCACCTCGCCTCGCTCGCCGTTCCCACCCTCGTCCTGGTCGGCCGGCATGACGTCGTCTGCGGACCGCGGTGGGCGGAGGAACTCCACGCGCTGGTCCCGCACTCCCGGTTGACGGTCCTGGAGGACAGCGGCCACTTCGGCCACCTGGAACAACCGGAGGTGTTCACGGCCGCGGTACGGGCGTTCGTCCGGCCGCCCGCCGCCTAGGCGGGTGACCCCCGGCCTTCCCGCACCCGGCGGGAGGGCCGGGCGCCGCGCCGCGCTCATGCGGCGGCCGGGACGGTGCACTCGTGGCGGCGGGAGGCGGAGCCGGCCCGGACGGCCGTCGCGACGATCGCGCGGCCCGGACCGGGTGAACCTCCGACGACGAACGGGACTTCGGGCATGGGGGTGTTCCCTTCGGCAGCCGGCTGGAAGGTCTTGGCGGCAGGCAGCACGGTCGGTCGTCGGCCTGCGCATGACGTGCGGCCGGGAGCAGCGTCGCCGGCCGGCGCGACCGGCGTCCGTAGCCGCGTGCGTCGGCGGTGGGCGCCGAACTTCCCCGTCGCTCCTCCAGGATGGAGCCGGGGCACCGCGCCCACATCCGTCGGATGACTGACCGGCCCGCACTCCCGCGGCTCTCGCCGCCGCCCGTCGAATGACGTATGCCTCACGCCGGACGGGCGCCGGACGGGCGGGCACACGGGCGGCCGGACGGGCGGCCGGAGCTCGGGGGTGTCGGCGTCCGCCCACCGACCCGTCCAGGACGGCCGTCAGCCCGCCGTCCGCCCGCGGGGGTCGTCGAGCAGTCCCGAGATGAATCCGTCCCAGTCCAGGGACTCGGCCTCGGCCTGCGCCGGCACGACCTCGTAGGTTCCTTCGAGCCAGTCCGCCAGGGCCGGCACGGGCAGTTCCAGCACGGCACTGGACTGTCGCGACGCCAGCAGGAGGAAGGCGATCCCGCCCTCCCGGCCCGGAGCGGGCCACACCTGCACCTGGCCTTCGCCGCTCTCCTCGAAAAGCCCCCGGTGGAGCAGTTCCCGGCCGATCCGCCACTCGACTCCCGGCCCGCGGGCCGGCGTGAGGGTCACGGACACGATCACGGGAGTACCCGGGTCGAACCGGAACTCCGCCCGGACCGGCCGCCAGGCGAGACCGTCCAGCACCCGCTTGACGAGCAGGCTCAGCACCGGCACGTCGCGGGGCCCGGTCCGGCGCTCCCGGAGGCCGTACTGTTCGCCGTCCATGGCGGTTCCCCTTCTGCCGAGCGACGTCGTCAGCCATGACTGTCGCCCACGGGGGCGGCGCGCGACATCGGTCACGTGACCATGAAACCGAATAGGTCATCCCCGCTGCGGGGCGGTCCCGGCCGTCGCGTACGTCGTCGTCCGGTCGAGGGTCCGGCGCCCCGCAGGGCGACACCCGACCGCCGGGGAAGCCGGGGGTCCACCGGTCGCCCACCGTGCCCGAGCAGGTGCGCCGCCCGCGCCTGACCGTCAACTGACTGATGCCGTGCACCCGCCCGGGCGGAAGAGTGAGGCGCACCGGGCCGGTGAAACGGCCTGCCGCGGGGGCTGCCCGGGGCTCCGTACGCCAGGCGGGGCACGGAGGGCGCTGCCCGTCGCACTCGGACACGTCCCGAGAAAACCTGCCCCCACCGAGGGCACGTCCGCATCACACGAAAGGCATCACATGATCGACAGGCGTAGCTTCAACAAGGTCCTGGGACTGGGCGCCGGCACGGCCGCCGCCTCGCTGACCGGTCTGCAGGGAGTCGCCGACGCCGCGCCACTCCCGGGCCGCCCCGGAAAGGCCCCGGTGGTGCCGACCGTCGTTCCCGGCACCCACACGACCTTCCCGCCCCTGAAGCAGATCGAAGCCGGACTGCTGAACGTCGGCTACGCCGAACTCGGGCCCGCTCGCGGCCCGGTGGTCCTCTGCCTGCACGGATGGCCGTACGACATCCACAGCTTCGTCGACGTGGCCCCGCTGCTCGCCGGCCTCGGGTACCGGGTGATCGTGCCCTACCTGCGCGGCCACGGCAGCACCGGCTTCCTGTCGCCCCGGACCTTCCGCAACGGCCAGCAGTCCGCCATCGCGCTGGACATCATCGCCCTGATGGACGCGCTGCGGATCGACAGGGCGGTCGTGGCCGGCTTCGACTGGGGCTCGCGGACCGGGGACATCCTGGCCGCCCTGTGGCCCGACCGGGTCAAGGCGCTGGTCTCGGTGAGCGGCTACCTCATCACCAACCGCGCGACCCAGCTGGAGCCGATCGCCCCGGCCGGCGAGCACACCTGGTGGTACCAGTACTACTTCGCCACCGAGCGCGGCGAGAAGGCCATGCAGACCAAGAACCTCAGGCACGACCTGACCCGGCTGGTCTGGCAACTGGTCTCCCCCAGCTGGAACTTCGACGACGCGACCTTCGAGCGCACGGCGACCGCGTTCGAGAACCCCGACTACGCCGCGATCGTGATCCACAACTACCGCTGGCGGCTCAGCGTCGCCGAGGGGGAACGCCGCTACGACCGCTACGAGGACCGGCTGGCCCAGAAGCCGACCATCGGCGTACCGACCATCACCCTGGACCCGGCGCTGGACCCGTTCACCGCGCCCGGCGACGGCTCCGCGTACCGCGCCATGTTCACCGGGGCCTACGAGCACCGCACCCTGGCCGGCATCGGCCACAACCTGCCCCAGGAGGCGCCGACGGCCTTCGCCCAGGCCGTCGTGGACGTCGACCACTTCTGACCGAGGAGCACCGAGGGGGCCCGGCCACGGCCGGGCCCCCTCCTTCGGTGCCCGCAGCGGTCAAGGCTCCCGGGGCCGCCCGGCCGGCCCGTGTGTGCGGCCTCGCCCGCGGCGACCGTGTGCCGGTCGGTCCTAGGCCGTGTCTGACAATTCCCGCCGGGCGCGCGACGCCGGGCATCCCATCTGAACGCACGCCCGAATCGCCCGAGTACGGCCCAGTACGAGGACGATCCGGGCGCACGCCCAGCCGAGCGCCCAACGCCGCGCGCTGATCCGACGCGAATTGTCAGACACGGCCTAGTGCCACAGGTCTGACGCGTTTGAACGCTCCCGTGGCGCTCATCCGTGGTGGTCGCGACCTCAGACGGCACACCGGTCGGTAGACTTCCCGCTGTGAGAGCTGATGCAGCGCGGAACATCCAGGCTGTGCTGACCACCGGAGCGCGGATGCTGGCCGCCGACCCGGGTGCCAGCATCGCTGCCATCGCCGCACAGGCGGGAGTGGACCGACGCACCGTGTACCGGCGGTTCGCCTCGCGCGAGGAACTGCTCGCGGCCGTCTACGCAGCCCGTCTGGAGGCCGTCGAGCACGCCATCGCCGACGCCCGCCTGCGTGAGGCCCCCGTGGCCGTCGCCCTGCACCGCTACGTGGAGAACATCATCGAGGTCAACCGGATGTGGCCGGTGGACCTCGCCCGCATGCTCGCCGACCAGGAGAGCCGTGAACGCCGGGACGTCGCCGTGGCCGAGGTCGACGCCTTCCTGCGGCGCGCCACCGAGGAAGGACTGCTCCGCGCCTCGCTGCCCCCGGGCTGGGCCGCGGCCCTGCTGCCGGAGCTCATGCACCTGGCGGCCCGGCAGGAACCGGCTCTCGCGGCCGGCCCGGCGGCCGACCTGGTCGTCGCCACCCTGCTGCGGGGAATCGGCTCGCCCTGACCGGGGCGGCCGCCCGCGGCCCGGCGGTCCGTACCACCGACACACCTCAACGGCGGCCGGGGACGGGGCCGGTGGGCCGGACGCCGCGTCGGTCGAGCCAGCCGAGCACGTGGTCGGCGACGGACCGCCAGCCGCTGTCGACGACCAGCGAGTGGCCCCGGTCGGCGAACTGCTTGAGGTCCGTCAAGGCCGTGGAGTCGCCGTACTCCTTGTACACGGTGCGGGTCACGACATCGGGGACCAGCAGGTCCTCCTGTCCCGAGACCAGCAGCAGCGGGCCGCGCCCGGTGTTGCCGGTGTCGACCAGGGCGCTCGGACGACGGGGACGGCCGTCGCACCCGAGGTCGTCGAGCAGGCGGCGCGGGACGGGCACCGCGTACCGGTCGTACAGCCGCTCGGACTCCTCGGCACCGGCGACGTTGGCGAACACCTCGCGGAAGCGTCCGGGTGTGAGCAGGACCGGGGCCCGGGACGGGGCGGCGGCGGACCGGGCGCGGGTGTGCAGCGCGATGTCGTTGATCGGCGCGGGGGCGATGGCGACCGCCGCCCGCCCCAGCCGGGCCCCGATCAGGTGCTGGGCGACCAGTCCGCCGACCGAGTGCCCGACGATCACCGGCGGGACGTCGAAGGAGCGTACGACCTCGGCGAAGTGCTCGGTCAGGTCGTCCAGACCGAGGTCGGGGAGGGCCTCCGGGCGCTCGCGCGCCTCGCGCGCGCTGGACGCCTCGCCGGGCCACCCCGGCGCGCAGGTGGCGTAGCCGTGTGCTGCGAAGCGCGCTGCCCAGGACTCCCACGACCGCGCGTGCAGCCACGCGCCATGGATGAACACGACGGGAGTAGGGATCACCGCTGGACCTCCGAGCCTGATGACGGCCTGCACCGATGCGGCCACCACCCCAGCTTGCTGGAGGGTGCTTCGTGAGGGATCAGTCGAATGACTGAAAGTGACCGGGCGCGGACGCACCCCGGCCGGCGGTCCGCTCGGCGGGCGGGTGCGGCGGAGTGCGCGCGGCGGGTCGGGCGGCCCCTGCGCCGGACGGCGACCTGCGTCACGGGTGGCGCGCGGCCCGGGTGAACCTGACCGTCAACTTACGGATGTGTGCCGCCGCGGGGGCGTCGAGAGTGGGTGTCACCAGCCACCGTCATTCGAGAGGACCATGCGGCATGAGCGACGACCAGCCCGGAGCGAGCGGGTACCCGGCGGCCTCCCCCGGCCCACTGCGCCTGGACATCCACCAGTTCGTGGGCTTCGGCGGACAACGGCGGTCCCTGCGGGCGGAGTTCCGGTTCGACCCGGCCGCCGCGCTGGACGTCATGGTGACCTTCGTGGCGCCCGAGGGCCGCATCCCGTGGGTGATCGGGCGGGACCTGCTCGACCAGGGCCTGTCCGCGCTCGGCGGCCTGGGGGACGTGCAGATCTGGCCGGTCCGCCCGGAGGGGGCGCGGACGGTGCGCCTGCAGCTCAACCACCGCGACGGGACGGCCCTGTTCGAACTCCCGCTGCCCCCGCTGGTTCGGTGGCTGGCGGCCACCTACCGACGGGTGCCGGCCGGCGCCGAACTGCGGGACGTCGACTGGGACGCCTGGGCTGCCGCGCTGCACAGGTCGCCCGAGGTCCGCTCCGACTGACGATCTGCAGGAACGTCGGCCGTCGGGCCTCGGGATGCCGTCGGGAGGACCGCGCGTCGGTGTGCCGGACGCCCTTCGCCCACCTCTCCGCCGCTGTCCCGACGGCCCGGCGGCGGCGATCCGCGGCCGCCCGCACCCTCCCCCGGGGCGCGGGCGGCCGCTTCGCCGTCGTCCGCCCGGGCCGCCGATCGCCGACCCGCCCCGGTACGGCCTCGGCACCCCCGCGTGATCCCCACCGACACGGCCGCAGCCGCGGACCGCACCCCCTCCAGGGGTGCGG
>NZ_JBHUSG010000043.1:92611-94672 GCF_042673745.1 Kitasatospora sp. NPDC057015 | reverse complement strand
CACGCCCAGGCCTTCGACATCAGCAGCACCATCCCCAAGGACAGCTGGTACGGCACCCTGCTCAAGGGCGTCTTCAACTTCCAGCCCGACCCCACTGTCCTGCAACTCACCGTCTGGGCCGCCTACCTCCTGCCCACCCTCGCCATCTTCCTCGGCCTCTTCACCCGCCCCCCGGCCACCACCCCGACCGCCAGCACCGGCACCACCTCGACCGCCAGCAGCAGCAACCAGAACACCGGGACCGCCTGACCGAGCCCACCGAGACCCCCGCCCGTACCCCCGTCGCGCCCCGCCCGTACGCCGTCCGCCGGCTCGGCGGTGGCAGGATGGTGGCATGGCCAGGGATCCGGTCGGGCCGGGCGGCGGGGGCGGTTAGCCGTGCCCGGGCCGACAGCCCCGGCAGCGACGACCGGCCCCGTCCGGCCGCCCGCGGCGGGCGGGCCCGACCCCGCGGCGGACCTGCGGGTGGCCGTCGTCGGTTCGGGGCCGGCCGGGCTGTACACGGCGGAGGCCCTGCTGCGGCAGGCCCCGGAGCAGCCGGGCCGGGCCGGGGGAATCCGGGTGGACGTGGACGTGATCGAGCGGCTGCCCACGCCGTACGGGCTGGTGCGCTACGGCGTGGCGCCCGACCACCCGTCGATCAGATCGATCGCCGACCACCTGAGGCCGGTCCTGGAGCACCCGCGGGTGCGCTTCCTCGGCGGCCTCTGCTTCGGCCGGGACCTGACCCGCGAGATGCTGCTGCGCTGCTACGACGCCGTGGTCTACGCGACCGGCGCCACCCGGGACCGGCGGCTGCGGGTGCCGGGCGAGGACCTGCCGGGCAGCGCGGCCGCCGCCGACTTCGTCCGCTGGTACTGCGGCCACCCCGACGCCGACCCCGGGCGGTTCACGCTCGACGCGGAGTCGGTGGCGGTGATCGGCGCCGGGAACGTCGCGGTGGACGTGGCCCGGGTCCTCGCCAAACCCGCCGAGGAGTTCCGCACCACCGACGTCCCCCAGCCGGTCCTGGCCGCCCTGGCGGCCAGCCGGGTCAGGGAGATCCACCTGATCTGCCGCCGGGGGCCGGCCCAGGCCAGGTTCACCGCCCGGGAGCTGCGCGGGCTGGGCGAACTGCCCGGCAGCGACATCGCGGTCGCGCGAGCGGAGACCGACCTCGACGCCTTCGACCCGACCGGGGAGA
The DNA here is from genome assembly GCF_042673745.1 of Kitasatospora sp. NPDC057015. Lineage (NCBI taxonomy): Bacteria > Bacillati > Actinomycetota > Actinomycetes > Kitasatosporales > Streptomycetaceae > Kitasatospora > Kitasatospora sp. NPDC057015. The sequence continues at coordinate 93,489 of NZ_JBHUSG010000043.1, read as the reverse complement.
GCAGCCGGCTGGCCGGCTCCGACCGCCGCGTCCGGGACGTCGTCGCCGTCCTCGCGGACTGGGCCGGGCGGGAGCCGCAGGGGCGTCCGCGGCGAGTGTCGGTCAGGTTCTGGCTGCGGCCGGTGGAGATCACCGGCACCGACCGGGTGGCGGGCCTGCGGGTCGAGCGGACCGGGCTGGACGGGGCCGGACGCCTGGTCGGGACGGGTGAGTCCCTGACCCTCCCGGTCCAGCTCGTCCTGCGCTCGGTCGGCTACCGGTGCGCGCCGCTGCCCGGCGTACCGTTCGACGAGCGGCGCGCGGTCGTCCCCAACGCCGAGGGGCGGGTCCTGGCCGCGGACGGGAGGCCGCGACCGGGCGAGTACGTCGCCGGGTGGCTGAAACGGGGGCCCACCGGTGTGATCGGCACCAACAAGTCCGACGCCGCGCAGACCGTCCGCGCCCTGCTCGCCGACCATGCGGCGGGAGTGGTGGGGTCGGCGCGCCCGGCCGGTCCGGCGCCGCCGGGGCTGACCGCGTTGCTGGCCGCGCGCGGGGTCCGACCGGTGAGCTACGCGGACTGGCTCGGCATCGAGGCACGCGAACGGGAGCTCGCCGCCGAACTCGGACGCGGGACGCGGGTGAAACTGCGCGGCCGGGACGAACTGGCCGGGGTGCTGCGGAGCGGGGGCCGACCGCCCCTCACCGGGGAGGGCCCGACAGCGTCCTGACCCCGCCCGACCACGGGAGCCGCGGTGCGGCCCGGCGTCGTGGGGGCCCCCCCCCCCCCGGGGGGGGGGGGGGGGGGGGCGGGGGGCCCCCCCGGGGGCCCCCCCCCCCCCCCCCCCCCCGGGCCCCGCCGGGGGGCCCCCCCCCACGGGCCCCCAGGACGACCAGTG
>NZ_JBHUSG010000043.1:0-92601 GCF_042673745.1 Kitasatospora sp. NPDC057015 | reverse complement strand
GCCGCCCGCCGAGGCGGAACGGCACTCAGACCTCCGCCGTCTCCCGGGTGGAACCGACGCAGAGGGCCCAGATGACGAAGATGTCCAGGGCGATGATCACGATGGCCCAGAAGGGGTAGTACGGCAGCCACAGGAAGTTGGCGATCATGCTGAGCCCGGCCAGGACGATGCCGACCGCCCGCGCCCAGACGGCCCCGCCGAAGAGGGCGATACCCGCGAGCACGACGAGGATCCCGAGAATGAGGTGGATCCAGCCCCAGCCCGCGGTGTTCATCTGGTACGCGTAGTTGCGGGTGACGACGATCAGGTCGTCCTTGGCGATGGCGGCGATCCCTTCGAAAATCGCCATGGCGCCGCCGAAGATCATGATGACTGCCGCGAAGACGGTCCAGCCGGTGGCGAACGGCCGCCGGGTTGTCTGGACAGGTGTTCCAGTCGCGTTGCTGGCCATGATCGAGCTCCTTTGGGGACAACCTCGTCGCCCGGGGGGCGACTCCGGGGAGGCCTCTCGTACCAGGCTGCCACCGAGATCGCCGGGCGGCACTCCGGAGCCCGCGGGCCGCAGGGCGCCACCGCCCCGACGCGGGCGCCCTGGCGTGGGCGCGCAGGGGCGTCCCGCCCCGGCGGGTAGGCGTGGATCAGGCCCCGTCGGGCGGATCCCGCCGACCGGCCGGCGACGGACACGACGGCCCGCTGCCGCGCCTCACCCGCCCCCTCCGTCACACCCGGGGCCCGGGCGGCGGGTGGGCATGACCTGCCGTCAGGTTCCCGTGCGGGTCGCGACCGGTCCCGCCGTATCAAACCCCTCGGGGCGGGTTCGCGCCCTTCACATTTCAGCCACGCGACCTCGCGACAATCGCCTCAACAACCATTGTGACGACGCATGTTCGAAGGTAGAGTCCCGGTTCTCCGAGCACGGACGGGCGCTCGCAGCGCATTACCTGGGGCGGGAATGTCGAAGAGCCATGGCACCACAGAGGTCACTGCCGACCTGTTTGACGTGTTCACGGAAATTGCTCGGCGATATCCGTCCCGCCCGGCGATTGTCCATCACGGGCACGTGCTCGGTTATCGCCGGCTCCAGGAGCTGGCGAACACCCTGGCCGCACGCCTGGGCGCCGGACCGGGGGTGGTCGCCGTGCAGGCGACGCACACACCGGAAACGGTCGTCGGACTGCTCGGCGTCCTGGCGGCCGGCGGTGTGTATTGTCCCGTCGATCCGGCCTTCCCGGCGCAGCGCCGACAGGAGATGACGTCCGCGGTCGGCTGTCGCACCATGGTTGTCGGCGAAGCCGGTCCGCCGTCCCCGCCGGGGATGGATTCGTTCGTATTAGGACCGCTCGCGGAACTCACCGCGAGCACCACGGAAACCACCGCGGGAACCGCCACCGGAACCACCGCCGGAACGCCTGCGGAAGCCCTCCCGGTAACCGCCCCGACGGCCCCGGCGCAATCACCGGCGATCGACGGCCGCACCGCCCCGACAGTCCGCCGGTCACCGGCCCCGGGCACGGGCCGACCGGCCTTCGACCCGGACGCTCCGGCCTACGTCCTCTTCACCTCGGGGTCCACCGGGCGGCCGAAGCCCGTCCTCACCCCCCGCCGGGCCATCTCCAGCAGCGTGCAGTCGTTACGCGGCCTCTTCGGCCTCACGCCCGAGGACCGCGTCCTGCAGTTCGCCTCCCTCAACTGGGACACCTGCTTCGAGGAGATCCTCCCGACGCTCACCTCGGGAGCCGCCCTCGTACTCGACTCCGAGGCGCACTCGGGATCGTTCCCCCGGTTCCTGCGCATGGTGGAGCGGGAGCGGATCACCGTCCTCGACCTGCCCACCGCCTTCTGGCACGAACTGGTCCTGTACCTCGCCGAGGACGGGGCGGCCCTGCCCGCCTGCCTCCGGCTGCTGGTGATCGGCGGCGAGGCGGCCAGCCCGGCCCGGCTGACGGACTGGAGCGGCCTGGACACCGGGCGGATCCGCCTGCTCAACACCTACGGCTGCACCGAGACCACCCTCGTCACCCACGCCGTCGACCTGCACGGCCCCCGGGCCCCCTCCCCCGGCCGGGTGTGGGACGGCACCACCCGGGCGCCGATCGGCCGGGCACTGCCGCACGTCGTCGAACACATCGACGAACAGGGGGAGTTGCTGATCGGCGGGCCGGCGCTCGCGCTCGGCTACCTCGGGCTGGCGGAGGCCACCGAGGCCAGGTTCACGACGGTCGGCGGCGAGCGCCTGTTCCGGACCGGCGACCGGGTGCTCAGCTCACCCGAGGGCGTCCTCACCCATCAGGGCAGGCTGGACGACGAGATCAAGGTCCGCGGCATCCGCGTCGACCCGGCCGAGGTCGAGGCCCGGATAGCGGGCCACCCCCGGGTGCAGGCCGCGGCCGTGGTCGGGGTGACGGCCGCCGGCCGGTCAGCCCTGGTCGCGTACGTCGTCCCCAGGACGCCGGCGGCCGCCGAGGGCCTGGACGCGGCGGTGCTGGCCTACCTCCGCGACCTGGTGCCCGCCCATCTCGTACCCAGCCGGATCACCGTTGTCCCGCAGCTCGCGCTCACCGCGAGCGGCAAAGTCGACCGGGCAGCCTCGCACCAGCGGCACGCGGCCCCTCAGCAGGTCAAAGGAGACCTTCCATGAGCGTTGACACCACCGCCTCCGCCGCCACCGGCGGCGCGCCCGCCGGGCCCGGTTCCGATGCCGGACCCGCCGCCGATGTGGAGGCCCTGGTGGCGATCTTCCGGCGCGTACTGGAGAGCCCCGACGTCGCGCCGGACTCCGACTTCTTCCTGCTCGGCGGCGACTCGCTGATCGCCACCCGGGTGCTGAGCGCGATCGCCCGCGGCCACGGGGTGGAACTCTCCTTCGAGGACTTCCTGTCGGCGCCGACCCCGCAGGGTCTCGCCGGGACGATCGCGGCCGCCCGGTGAGCGACCCGCACGGCTCCGACTCCGACTCCGCAGATGTCGCCAGAGCCAGAACCAGAACCCGGACCAGAGCCAGAGCCAGAACCGCCGACACTGCCGACACTGCCGGAGTCACCGAAGCCGTCGGCACCGGCGTCACCAGCGCGGTCGTGGTCGGCGCCGGACTCGCCGGCCTGACCGCCGCGACCGGCCTGGCGGCCCACGGGATCGAGGTCACCGTCCTGGAGGCACGGGACCGGGTCGGCGGTCGCACCCACGGCCTCCGGGTCTCGGAGACGGGCTGGGTCGACGCCGGCGCCGCCTACCTGGGCGAGCGGCACACCGAACTGCTGTCCCTGTTGTCGGAGTTGGAACTCAAGACCAGCCCGACCACGATGCTCGGCGCCAGCCGGTTCGCGCTCGGCGCCGGGAACACCACCAGGGACGGGCGGTTCCCGCCGCTCAACGCCGTGGCGCTCGGCGACATGTTCGAGCTGCTGGACGAACTCACCACCGCCGTAAGGCCGGACGCACCCTGGCTCACCCCGGACGCCGAGCGGCTGGACACCCTGACCGCCGCCGACTGGGCCGAGCAGAACCTCACCCACCCGGACGCCCGGCTCTTCTTCCCGCTCTTCCTCGGCGAGATGATGGCCGCCGACCCGGCGGAGGTGTCCGTCCTGCACATGGCGTTCTACCTGCGCTCCGGCGGCGGCATCCGCTACCTCAACGCCTTCGAGGGCGGCGCCCAGCAGGACCGGATCGCCGGCGGCGCCCACCAGGCGTGCGAGCGACTGGCCGGCCGGCTCGGCGCACGGGTGCGGCTCGGCGAGCCCGTCCTCGCCGTCCACCAGGACGCCGACGGGGTCACCGTCCGCTCCGCACTGGGCGAGTACCGGGCGGACGTCGCGGTGGTGGCGCTGCCGCCGCTGCCGGCCGAGGCCGTCGAGTACCGGCCCGCACCACCGGTACCCCGGGCCGGCGGGCGCACCGCCCGCGGCTGCGCGGTCAAGGTCAACCTGGTCTACCCCGCCCCGGTCTGGCGGGACCACGGCCTCTCCGGCTGGTCGGTCAACGCCGAGGGGCCGCTGCTCTCCACCGTCGACGACTCGCCGACCGAGGGCGGGACGGGCGTGCTGACCGGATTCGTCACGGGCGCCGAGGCGCACCGGTACGCGGCGCTGGACCCGGCGCGGCAGCGCTCCACCGCGGTCGAGCAGGCCGCCCGGCTGTTCCCGATGCTGCCCGAGCCGATCGGGTTCCATGTCACCGACTGGGTCAACGAGCAGTACAGCAAGGGGTGTTACGCCGCCCTCCTCGGGCCGGGCGACTGGCTCCGGCACGGTCCGACCCTGACCGCACCGCACCGGCGGGTGCACTGGGCCGGAACCGAGACGAGCACCGAGTTCTTCGGGCTCATGGAGGGCGCCGTCCGCTCCGGCCACCGCGTGGTCGCGGAGATCCTCGACCGGCGCTAGGCCTGACCGACAGATCCCACCGGGCACCGGCGAACACCCCCCGACCGCACCGCCCGAACCACCCCCTGAACCACCGGTCCGCCCCCGGACCGGTTGCACACCGCCTCCAAGCCGCCCGCCACCGGTTCCACAAGAACCCACGTCGGGCACCACACCCCGGGAGACCGCCATGAGCGACCAGAGTTCCATCGCGCCCCTCTCCGCCAGACAGCAGCTGATGACCGAGCCCACCCTCGGAGCCGGCAACTTCCTGGACCACGCCATCGCGGTGAACCCCAACCGCGCCGTGCCCTACGCCTACAGCCACCACACGGACCACCGCGGCGCCGTCGTGCTGCGCGGCCACAGCCTGCTCGACCTCGCCGACCTGCGCGACCGCTACGCCCGGTGGTACTGGGCGAACGGCGTGCGCCCCGGCGAGCCGGTCGGCGTGGTGGTCGGCGAGGGCCTGGAGCCGCTGCTGCACTTCTTCGCACTGACCGCGCTGGGCGCCGTCCCCGCCCTGGTCAACGACGCCATGCGGCACGACGTCATGGTCCGCTACCTCACCCACGTGGGCGCCGTCGGCATCGTCGCGGACGACCCGACCCGGCTCGCCGCCGCCTACCGCGAGGACCCGCGGCACCGGCCGCGCTTCATCGCGCTGGCCGCCGAGGTCCAGGCCTTCGACGCCGAGTCGGCCCCGCTCCCCGAGGTCTACCCGTACCGGCACGCCGCGGACGACGTGGTCGCACTGATCCACTCCTCGGGCACCACCGGCACACCGAAGTCCACCATCCTGGCGCACCGCCAGTTCTGGGACGGCAAGCAGCCGCGGATGGTGCGCTTCCCCGCCGAACCGTACGACCGGCTGATGTCGCTGATGCCGCACACCCACGCGGGCGGGCTCAGCTACTTCCTCACCGCCACCCTGCTCGGTCTGCCCACGGTGGTGATGTCGGACTGGCGGCGCGTGGTGGTGGAGCCCGTGATGGAGGCCTTCCAGCCGACCATGGTCGCCTCCTTCCCGCGGACCTTCGTCGAGCTGGCCACCGGCGAACTCCCCTCCCGGGGCGCGGCGAAGGTGCACTCCTGGTTCAACACCGGGGACAGCGCCCACTACGGGCACATCCGCCGACTGGTGCAGCTCGGCGAGCGGCCGGCCGGCCTGATCGAACCCTGGCTGCTGCCGCAGCAGCGGGCGGAGCAACCCGCCCTGCCCGGCTCGCAGTTCATCGACGGCCTGGGGTCCTCCGAGATGGGCATGGCGCTGTTCGGCCAGGTCACGTCACCGGAGAGCAGCCGCAACGACCGCTGTGTCGGCAAGCCGCTGGAGGTGGTCACCGGCGCCGCCGTGCTGGACGGGAACGGTGACGAACTCCCGGACGGCACGGTCGGAATGCTGGGTGTGATCACCCCGTCCCGGACCCCGGGCTACTGGAACAACCCCAAGCTGACGGCCACCTTCGAACTGGCCGGCTACTGGCTCACCGGCGACCTGGCCCGGCGGGACGCCGACGGCAACTTCTACCACCTCGACCGCACCATGGACGTGATCGACACCGCCGACGGCCCGGCCTACAGCCTGCCGATCGAGGAGGTGCTGCTGGCCGACTGCGCCGAACTGGTGCAGGACTGCTCGGTGGTCGGCGTGCCGGCTCCGACCGGGGGCCAACGACCGCTCGCCGTGGTGCGGTTGCAGGCCGGCGCCGCGCAGAGCACCGCCGAGGAGGTCCAGGAGGCCGCCAACAAGGCGCTGGCCGCGGCGGGTCTGACAGCGCTGGCGGCGGTGCGCATCGCGCGCACGGCCGAGGAGTTCCCGCTCGGGCCCACCGGCAAGGTGCTCAAGCGCGAGCTGCGGACCCGCTTCGCCACCCTCTTCACCGGCCAGTAGCACCCGATGGACCAGACCACGACCCGGCAGCCGTACCAGTACGTACGGACCCCGCTGACCGAGCCGGACTGGCGCCGGCTGCCGGGCTGGAGCGACGTCACACCGGCCCAGTGGCGGGACGCCCAGTGGCAGCGGGCCCACTGCGTCAAGAACCCGCACCAGCTGCGGGCCGTCGCGGGCGACCTGCTGACCGACCGGTTCTACGAGGAACTCGCCGCCGACCAGGCCGGGTTCGCCACCATGTCGATGCTGCTCCCGCCACAGATGCTCAACACCATGGCGCCGCACGCCCCGACCGACCCGCGCTCGTTCACCGAGGCGTTCCTGGCCGACCCCGTCCGCCGCTACATGCTGCCGGTCCGCGCGGACCGGCACCCGCGGTGGCCGAGCCACCCGAGGGCGGAGCGGGACTCGCTGCACGAGGCGGAGATGTGGGTGGTGGAGGGCCTCACCCACCGCTACCCCACCAAGGTGCTCGCCGAGCTCGTCTCCACCTGCCCGCAGTACTGCGGGCACTGCACCCGGATGGACCTGGTCGGCAACTCCACGCCGCAGGTCGTCAAGTCCAGACTGGTGCTGCGCCCGGCCGACCGGCAGGAGCAGATGCTCGACTACCTCAAGCGCACGCCGACCGTACGCGACGTGGTGGTCTCCGGCGGCGACCTCGCCAACGTGCCCTGGCCGCAACTGGAGTCGTTCCTCATGCGGTTGCTGGAGCTGGGCTCGGTACGGGACATCCGGCTGGCCAGCAAGGCGGTGGTGGGCCTTCCGCAGCACTGGCTGCAGCCGAAGGTGCTCCAGGGGCTGGGCCGGGTGGCCGCGCTGGCGGCCCGGCGCTCGGTCAACCTCGCCGTGCACACCCACGCCAACCACGCCCGGTCGGTGACGCCGCTGGTCGCGGAGGCGGCCCGGGCCCTGCTGGACGCGGGGGTGCGGGACGTGCGCAACCAGGGCGTGCTGATGCGCGGCGTCAACGCCACCCCCGACGACCTGCTGGACCTCTGCTTCGCCCTCCAGGACGAGGCGAACATCCTGCCCTACTACTTCTACCTCTGCGACATGATCCCCAACGCCGAGCACTGGCGGACCTCCGTCCACGAGGCCCAGCGCCTCCAGGAGGCGATCATGGGCTACCTGCCGGGCCACGCCACCCCGCGGATCGTCTGCGACGTGCCGAACGTCGGCAAGCGCTGGGTGCACCAGGCGGTGGCCTACGACCGTGAACGCGGCATCTCCTACTGGACGAAGAACTACCGGACCGCCCCGGAGGTCCGCGCCGCCGGCCCCGACAGCCCGCTCGACCGGCGCCACCCGTACTACGACCCGGTGGACACCCTCCCGGAGCCCGGCCGCCACTGGTGGTCCGGACAGGCCGCGCGGCCGGAGCCGACGGGACGGCCGGAGCCGGCCGGACGGGTGGAGCCGGCCGGGCCGGCAGAACTGACAGGGCCGGTCGGCGACCGTGCTCCCGAATCCGTGAGGACGACATGACCGAACCCACGACCACGCCCGCCGCCACCGGTCCGACCACCGATCCGGCCGCCGCGGCCGGCCCGCTGCGCCGGATGTGCTGGATCTTCCCCGACCGGGAGTCGAGCCGGGCGACCGCCATGTGGCAGGACTTCTTCTGGGACCTCTACGCCGAGGCCGCCCGCGACCTGGGGATGAGCTGGACCCGGCACGCGCCCGACGCGGTGACGGTGGACGGCACCGTACGCGGCCGGCCCCGGGTCTACGTGGACGGCGAACCGGTGACCCCGCAGGACACCCTCTTCGTCACCGCGCTCTACTCGCTCCCCTACCAGTCGATGGACATCTTCAACCAGTACGCGCTGTACGCGGTGCTCGAACAGGCGGGCTTCTACCTGCCCTTCCCGCCCCAGGTGTCGCTGATCGGCAACGACAAGATGGCCACCCTCCTGTACCTCGGCGACTCACCGGTGCCGCCGATCCCGTCGATCCGGATCGGCACCGGCCGGGACATCGGCAAGAACCTCTACGAGGTGGCACTGGGGAACCTCACCTACCCGGCGATCGTCAAACCGGCCGGCTGGTGCGGCGGCGGCGGGATCAACCTCGCCCGCAGCGCCGAGGACATCCGCGGCCTGGCCAGCCTGGCCCAGGGCGGGGACACCACCCTGGTCGTCCAGCCCTACCTCGGCGACGGCACCGTCGACTACCGGGTGTACGTCGTCGGCGGCGAGCCGTACGCCGTGATGAAGCGGACGCCGGAGCCCGGCTCGCCGGTGGCCAACGCCAGCCGCGGCGGCGCCATGGAGTTCCCGCCGATCCCGGCCGAACTGGCGGTGGCCACCGCCTACTTCGCCGAGCGGATCCCGATCCCGTTCTTCTGCGTCGACTTCCTCTTCGACGGGGAGCGGTACTGGTTCTCCGAACTCGAACCGGACGGGGTGATCGCCCCGGACTTCGACGATCCGCACCGGACCCTCCAACGGGACATCACCCGGGCCCGGTTCACCGCCTACCGGGACGCCCACGCGAAGTGGCTGGCCGACGGCGCGGCCGGCCGGCCGGTCCCGTTCACCACAGAGACGGAAACACGATGACAGAGCACTTCTCGCTGGCCCCGGAGGCGGCCGGACCACGGCTGCACGTCGCGGGGCGCTCGCTCGAACTCCTGCAGTCCGTACCCGAGTTGGCCCCGCGGTACGCCGCACACGAGGCGGTGCTCACCCTGGACGACGTCGCCGCGCTGCCACCGCTGGCGAAGGACGACCTCAACGTCGCGCTGGCCCACCTGGAGCCCAAGGCCGAACGCGGCGCCACCTGGCTGTTCCAGAGCGGCGGCAGCACCGGCGCGCCGAAGGTCGGCTACGCGCCCACCGGCTTCTACATGGCCGGCGTGCACGCCCACTGGCGACCGCTGGACCGCACCGACGTCTTCGTCAACGCCTGGGGCGCCGGCCGGATGTGGGGCGCGCACTTCCTCGCCGCCGCCCTGGCCGACCTCGCCGGCTGCCAGGTCATCGCCCTGGGCTCGGTCGGCGCCGACGAGTACGACGAGTGGCTGGCGTTCCTCCGCGCCCGGCGGGTGACCGCGATCGGCGGCACGCCCAGCGTGCTTCGGATGTGGTTCGCCCGCGCGCGGGCCGCCGGTCTGAAGCTGCCGGAGCTGCGCAAGGTGCTCTGGCTCGGCGAGGCCTGGCAGCCCCAACTGGCGGAGGACATGGCCGCGGTCGCGCCGGACGCCCGCCGCTGGGGCATGTTCGGCAGCACCGAGACCTGGGTCGTCGGCACCAACACCCCGGACTGTCCGGCCGACACCTTCCACCCGCTGCCCGAGCAGCTGGTGCACGCGGGCCCGGACGAACTGCTGGACTTCACCACCCTGAACCCCGACATGCTGAACCCGGTGCTGCGGTACCGGACGGGCGACGCCGGCCGGATCGTGTCCTGCCCGTGCGGCCGGCCGGGCCGGGCGATGCGGGTGCTGGGCCGCCGGGACAGCGTGGTGCAGGTGCGCGGCCTCGGGCTCGACGTGGACGAGGTCATCGCGCGGGCCGAACGGGAGCCGGGCGTGGCCCGCGCGCAGGTCCTGATCACCGAGCAGCGGGGGCGCGCCACCGGCGTGGACGTCCTGCTGCTCACCGGCCGGGGCGCGGCCCCGGACCTCGATCGACTGCGCCGGGAGCTGCTGTCGGCGACGTTCACGCTCAGCACCGCCTTCCAGCACGACCCGGAGTCCTTCCGGGTGCGCGCCGCGGACGTGCTGATCAGCAACGACCGCACCGGCAAGACCTCGAACCTCGTCGTCCGGGAGGAGCCGTGACGGCGCCGGGCGTGAGCGTGAAACCGCGCCGGCCGCTCTCGCTCGGCGGCGGGTTCAACCTGTTCTGGGCCGGTCAGACGGTCAGCACCGTCGGCGACCGGGTCACCGTCTTCGTGGTCCCGACCCTGATGATCTTCGTGCTGCACGCGAGCGCCCTCCAGGTCGGTGTGGTGGCGATGGCCCAGTACCTGGGCATCCCGCTGCTCGGGCCGGTCGCCGGGGTGCTGGTCGACCGCTGGGACAAGCGCTGGACGATGCTCACCTGCGACCTCGTGCGACTGGTGGCGGTGGCGGTGATCCCGCTGGCGTACTGGCAGGACCAGCTGTCCACCCCGCTGCTGTTCGGCTGCGTGGCCGTGATCAGCGGCGCGACGATCTTCTTCAACGTCGGCTACCTGGTGGCCGTCCCCGCCGTGGTGGAGGAGGAGCACCTCGTCCGGGCCTACTCGCGACTGGAGGGCAGCGGCTCGGTCTCCGAGGTGGCCGGCCCTTCGATCGCGGCCGGCCTCTACAGCGCGCTCGGCGTGGCCGCCCTGCTGGTGGACGCGGCCAGTTACCTGGTCTCGGCGGTCTGCTTCCGGTTCATGCGCCCCTGGGGCGAGCGGACCACCGTGCCCGGGTCCGTCTGGGAGCGGCTGACGGTGGGCTTCCGGCTGAACTGGGCCGACCCGGTGCTGCGGCGGGTGGTCATGGCGGCGGTCACCCTCAACTGCGGCGGCCCGATCTTCGTCACCGTGCTGCCCGTCCTCGCCTACCGGGGCCTCGGCCTCTCGGTCGGCGCCTTCGGCGCCGCCATGTCGGTGGCCGCGGTGGGCGCGCTGGCCGGCGCCGTGGTCGCCCCGAGGATCAGTGAACGCCTGGGCACCGGAAGGACCCTGGCCTGGTCCCTGCTGCTGCACTGCCTGGTCGGGCTCGGCGTGCTGGCCGCACCCGCGCTGCCGCCCGCACCGGTGATCGCCGTCACCATGGGCTGCTACGGCTTCTTCATGTCCTGCATCAACGTGTGCAGCGCACCCACCCGGCAGTCCCGGATGTCGGCGAAGAACCAGGGCGTGATGCACGCCGCGTTCCGGACCGTCACCTGGGGCGTGATCCCGCTGGCCGCCCTCCTCGGCGGCCTGGCCGTCACCCTGCTCACCGGCCCGCTCGGCATCCTGGACGCGGCGCGGGCGGTGATGGCCGGCGGCACCCTGCTGGCGGCCTGCTCCTTCCTGCCGGCGGCCCGGATCCAGCCGCTGCTGGACCGGGCGCGGCAGCAACGGGCGGAGTCGGCCGGCGACCCGGGGTCGACCGACGGCACGGAGTCCGCGCTGGCGGACAGCACGTCATGACCGCGGAACACGGGATCGTCCTGATCACCGGGACGTCGTCCGGCATCGGACTGGCCACCGCCGTCGCCGCGGCCCGGGCGGGCTACACCACGGTGGCGACCATGCGCGACCCCGGCCGGGACCGGGCGCTGCGCGAGGCGGCGGACAGGGCCGGGGTCGCGGTGGACGTCCGCCGCCTCGACGTCACCGACGCCGACTCCGTCGCGGCCTGCGTGGACGGCGTGGCGCAGGACTACGGCCGGCTGGACGCGCTGGTCAACAACGCCGGGATCTCCAACTTCGACCCCACGATGGAGATGTCGACGATGGCGGCGCTGCGGGCCAACCTGGAGGTGAACTTCTTCGGCGTCGTCGCGGTCAGCCGGGCGGCGATGCCGCTGCTCCGGGCCGGCGGCGGACGGCTGGTGACGATCGGCAGCGTGCACGGCGTGGTCGGCCAGCCGTTCAACGAGGCCTACTGCGCGGCGAAGTTCGCCGTGGAGGGGTTCATGGAGAGCCTGGCCCCGGTCGCCGGGGCGCACGGCGTGCAGGTGTCCGTGGTGGTTCCCGGCTTCGTCCCCGACACCTCGTTCGGGGTCTTCCCGGACATCAACCGCTCGACCATCCAGGCCGCCTCCGGTCCGTACGCCACCACCTTCGCCGACTACCTCGCCTGGGTCGGCGGCCAGGGCTGGGAGGCGGCCGGGCAGTTGTCCGCGGAGGTGGCCGAGGTGGTGGTGGACACCCTGCGCGCCGACCGGCCGCCCTTCCGCGTGCCGGCCAACGCCTGGGCCGCCGACTACCTGGGCCACAAACTCGCCGACCGGGACGGCTCGACCGTCCAGGCCCTCGCCCGCAGCTGGATCGGACAACCCGAACTCCCCTAGGAAGCAGGAGAATCAGTGCCAGCGAAACCGCTCCAAGACCTGGTCGACTTCGCCCGTACCCACTCGCCGTTCTACGCGGAGACGTACCGCGACGTACCGCGGACCGTCTCGCACGTCACCCAGCTCCCCGTCCTGGACCAGGTCGCCTTCTGGGCCGCGAACACCTGGCCGGACAACCGGCTGCTGACCGGACCGCTGACCGACGCCGGCGTCTACAAGACCGGTGGCACCACCGGCGTCCCGAAGTTCTCGCCCTGGTCGCGCACCGAGCACGCCGACTCGGTGACGGCGTTCGGCGCGGGCATGGTGCAGGCGGGCCTGCGGCCGGGGCACCGGGTGGCCAACCTGTTCTGCGCGGGCGAGCTGTACGGCGGGTTCCTCTACATCGAGAACGCCCTGCACCACGCGCCGGTGGACAACGTGCGCCTGCCGGTGGGCGGCGCCGCGTCCGACGACTACATAGCCGACCTGATCGCCGGCTTCGGCGTCCACGTCCTGGCCGGCGAGCCGATGAAGCTGAGCGCGGTGGCCGAGTACCTCGTCCGCCGCGGCCAGGTCGCCGACTCCGTGGAACTGCTGCTGTTCGGCGGCGACCTGCTCTTCGCCGACCTGCGGCCGATCCTGTCGCGGGCCTTTCCCAAGGCGGCCGTGTCCTCGGTCGGCTACGCCTCGGTGGACGCCGGGCTCGTCGGCGCACCGGTGCCGGGCGACGACGTCCGGGTGCACGAGGCCTTCCCGAACCGCACGCTGGTGGAGCTGGTCGACGAGGTGACCGGTGAGCCGGTGACGGCCGCGGGGGTGCCCGGCCGGGTGGTGGTCACCAACCTCTTCCGAACCCTGATGCCGATCCTCCGTTACCCGACGGGCGACCGCGCCGAGTGGGTCGACCCGGACCGGCAGCGGTTCCGGCTGCTCGGCCGCTCCGTCGAGGGGGCCCGGGTCGGTACGGTGGCGATGCCGACCGAGGAGATCCGCGCGGTACTGGTCGCGGCCGATCCGGACCACGTCATCGCCGGCATGCAGATGGTCCAGCGCCGGTGGGACGGCCGGGACGGCCTGATCCTGCGACTGGGATGCACCGAGGATCCGCCCGCCGACCTGGGCGGCCGGCTGATCGAGGCCGTGTACGCCGCCCGTCCGCTCTATCCGGCCGAGGTGGCGTCCGGTGCCATCCACCACCTCGCCGTCGAGTGGGTCCCGCGATCCGAACTGGTCACGAACCCGCGGACCGGCAAGCTCCAGCAGGTGCTGGACGAGCGTCCGCCGGCCTGACCCGCACGCCGGGTACGGGGGTCGTCGTCCGTCGCCCCCGTGCCCGGCCCGGCCCCGGCCGTGCACCGTTGCCATGCCGTCGCCGCGCGTCGGGCCCGCGGACACCGGCGGAGGCCTGCCGGTCACCGCCCATTCACACCGCTGCCGCCGGGCCGTTCACAGCGGCACGAACATTTCGGACGCATTCGAGGAATTCGCCCCCGGAACGGACGGAGCACCGGCCCGGGTTCAGTCGCCGAGCGGCTTTCCGGTGAGCACGAAGCTCTGGCCGCGGAATTCCGCCAGGACCTTCCCGGTGGACTGCCGGACGGTCACGTCGTAAATTCCGCTGCGCCCCGACCGCACCCGCTCGGCCGCCTCGGCGACCAGCTCGTCGCCGACCCCCGCCGGGGCCAGGAAGGTCACCTGCGCGGCCTGCGCGACCGTGACGGGGCCGTACGCGTTGCAGGCGTAGGAGAAGGCCGCATCGGCGAGCAGGAACAAGTACCCGCCGTGCGCCGTTCCATGACCGTTCACCATGTCCGCGGAGATCCGCATCCGCATGAGCGCCCGCCCGGCGGACACCTCGTCGAGCGCGATTCCCAGGGCCTGACAGGTCCGGTCGCGCTCGTACAGCGCGACTATCCGGGAATGTCCCGCGACGGCTGGCCCGATATCGGCGCCCATGACGTCCTGCTTTCCCCGGGAGCGGCCCGAATCGGTCGGCGTTCTGTTCCTCCGAATTACATCGAGCCACGCCACCGCCTGTCAATGGCCGCCGTATTCCCGCGGCCGACGCGGGTCGGGCATTCCGGCGCACATCGGGGCGGATTCGAACCGGTCGGATTCGCGCCATGACCGGTCCGCCGGCCGGCGCCGTGCGGTCAGGCCGCCGGCGCCCGCCGCGCCGGTGCCCGACGACCGACCGCCAGGGCGAGGGCGAGGGCGACGACGACCAGCACCGCCGCGACGGCGAACGTGACGCGCATCCCGGTGGCGACGGCGTCGGGGTGCGCCGTCGTGACGTCCGTCGTCGCCGAGGCGAGGGCGAACACGGCCCCCATCACCGACGCACCGGTGACGAGCCCGAGGTTGCGCGACAGGTTGAGCATGCCGGAGACGACACCGCGCTGCTCCGGGCGGACGTCGGCCATCACGGCGGTGTTGTTGGCCGTCTGGAACACCGCGTAGCCGGCCGTGACCACGACGATCGGCGCGAGGTACCCGGGGATCCCGAGGGTCGCCGGGGTGACGGAGAGGAGCAGGGCGCCGCAGGCGATGGCGGTCAGCCCCAGCGCGGTCATCCGCCGGGCCCCGAACCGGTCCGCGACGCGACCGGCCGGCACGCCGGCGACCGCGGCGACGAGCGGTCCGACCGACAGGACCAGGCCCACCCGTGCCTCGCCGAGGCCGAGCGTGCGGGCGAGGTAGAACGGCCCCACCACCAGCGTCGCCATCATCACGGTGGAGACCAGGGCGCTCATGCCGAGGCTCGCGCTCAGCACCCGGTCCCGGAACATCGCCGGCCGGATCAACGGCGAGGCCGATGCCGCCTCCACCCGGACGAACAGCGCCACCCCGGCGGCGGCCGCCACCAGGAGCAGCAGGTTGAGCGGGCCGAAGGCGCCGTGCCCGAGGGTCATCGCGAGGGCGTAGGCCCCCAGCGTCAGCGCCAGCAGCAGGGTGCCCGGGCGGTCGAACGCGGCCCGACCGCGGGCCGCCCCCGGCCGGTCGGCGGGCAGGTGGCGGCGGGCGAGGAGCAGGGTCAGGACGCCCAGCGGCGCGTTCACCAGGAAGATCGCCCGCCAGCCGGGGCCGGCGATCAGCGCGCCGCCCAGCGACGGGCCGAGTGCGGTGCCGATCGCCGACATCGTGCCGAGCAGGCCCATCGCGCTACCGGTCCGCGCCTTCGGGACGCTCTCTCCGACGAACGCCATGGTGAGGGCCATCATCACGGCCGCCCCGAGCCCCTGGGCCACCCGGGCGGCGATCAGCAGCGGCAGCGAGGGCGCGAGGCCGCACAGCACCGAGGCCGCCGTGAACAGGGTGATCCCGGCCAGCAGCAGCCGCCGGCGCCCGACGAGGTCCCCCAGCCGGCCGACGCTGACGATCAGGGTGGTGACGGCCAGGAGGTAGGCGAGGACCACCCACTGGACCTCCTGGAAGGAGGCGTCGAACGCCTGCGCGAGGGTCGGCAGGCCGACGTTGGCGATGCCGGTACCGAGCGAGGACAGCAGCATGGACAGCGAGAGGCCGGCGAGCACCCACCGGACGGAGGGCGCCCCCCGCACACCGCCCGCCGTCGTCCCGTGGGGTTCGGCACTGGTCGACTTCACGACGCACTCCTTCTCTGGATGACTCCCGCGGCCCGACGGCCGGGCGGCGGGCCGCGCTGGTCGGGGTCGGGCACCCGGCGTGGGGACGGCACCCCGCCGTCGCGCCCGCCTGCCCGGTCGGTCAGCCGGCCGGGCGCGAGCCCGTGTGGACCGTGGTGGCGGAGAGCAGGAAGGCGTCGGGCCGCCGCAGGACGCCGGCCGGGGCCGCCGGGTCCAGCAGCACGTCGAGGGTGGCGAGGTCCTCCGCGTCCAGTCGCTCGCCCACGGTGTCCCGCAGCCGGGTCAGGTGGGCGTGCAGGAAGGCGCGGGCCGGCCCGAACAGCGGCGCCGGCAGGTCGAGGAGCACCGTGAAGCCGCCGACTCCGGTGAGCCCGGCGCGCCGGAGCATCGCCGGCCAGTCCTCCACCACGTCGGTGCTGTCGGGCAGTTCGGCCCGCATGACGGCGAACCACTCCTCCTGGGCGGCGTCGAGCCTGGCCTGCAGGCCGGGCCGGCCGACACCGATCGCGCGCGGGAGGAAGCGCATCGGCAACCCGCCCTCCGCCAAGGCGAGCAGTCCGCCGGGCCGGAGCAGACCGGCGAGCGCGTCCAGGGCGCCCTGCTGGTCACCGAGGTGGTGCACGGCCTTGCTGCTCCAGACCAGGTCCGCCGTACCGAGGCCGCCGCCGGGGCCGTCCCCGCCGGCCAGGCCCCCGGGGAGCTCCGCCGGCCGGACGGCCACCCGGGCGCCGAGGCCGAGCCGTTCGGCCCGGGCCAGCGCGCGCTCCAGCAGCCCTGGTGCGCCGTCCACGGCGACCGTCTCGGCCTGCTCGAAGGCCTCGGCCAGGACGCAGGTCATCACCCCCGGGCCGCTGCCGACGTCGAGGATCCGCCGGACTGCGCGGCCCGGGCCGAACCGCTCGCCGAGGCGGGCCGCCGCCGCCCGCAGGACGGGGAGCTGCAGCTCGGCGTTGTTCTCCAGGTGGGCGGCCAGGACCTCCCAGTCGATGTCGGTACTTCCGTGACGGTGAACGGAGTTGGAGCCGTGGGCGGGGCCGTGACCGGTGCCGGGGCCGTGGTGTGTGCTCATGTCCGCGAGCGTGCACCCGCGCCGGACGGGGCGGCAACTTCTGTTGCCATTTCCGGGACGGCACGGTGGAATGCCCCCATGGACACCCCCTCGCCCTACCAGGCGGTTCTCGACGAGGTCGCACCCCGACTCAGGCGTCTGCGGGCCAAGCAGGGCGTCACGCTGGCGGCACTCGCCGAGGCGACCGGCATCTCCAAGAGCACGCTGTCCCGGCTGGAGTCCGGCCAGCGGCGCCCCAGCCTGGAACTGCTGCTGCCGCTCGCCGGCGCGTACGGCGTGCCGCTGGACGACCTGGTGGGCGCCCCCGAGGTCGGGGATCCGCGGGTGCGGCTGACCCCCCGCACCCTGCCGAACGGCGGCACCGTCGTGCCGCTGACCCGCGGACCCGGCCCGCTCCAGGCCTACAAGCTGATCATCCAGGACCGGGGCGCGGAGCCGGACCTGCGCACGCACGAGGGCTACGAGTGGCTGTACGTGCTGGGCGGGCGGCTGCGGCTCGTCCTCGCCGAGCACGACATCGTCCTCGGCCCGGGCGAGGCCGCCGAGTTCGACACCCGGACACCGCACTGGTTCACCAGCGCGGACGGGCGGCCGGTCGAGGTGCTCAGCCTCTTCGGGAGGCAGGGGGAGCGCATCCACGTCCGCGCGAAGCCCAGGACCTGACGCTCCGACCGAGCGCCGTGCGCCCATCAACATCCTTGTGTCACGGACAGTTTGAACGATCGTCACTATGATCTGCGGCAGGCAGCAGGCCGCTGTGGCGCACTGCCATCCGAGGCGAAGGATCCCTCTTGACCACGTTCACCGAGCGTCCGTCCGCCAACGTGGATGTCGCCAACATCGCGCGGATCTACGACTACTACCTGGGCGGGCTCTACAACTTCGAGGTCGACCGGCAGAAGGCCGAGCGGATCAGGTCGGTGCTGCCCAGCGTCGAACTCCTCGCCCGGGCCAACCGGGACTGGCTGCGGCGCTCCGTACGGTTCCTGCTCGCGCAGGGCATCGACCAGTTCGTCGACCTGGCGTCCGGCCTGCCGACCATGAACAACACGCACGAGGTCGCCCACGCCCGCAACCCGCGGGCACGCGTGGTCTACGTCGACTGCGAGCCGTCGGCCGTCCTGCACGGCGAGGACATCCTCGCCGACGAGCCGCTGGTCGCCATGATCGAGGCCGACGGCCGCGAGCCCGAACAGGTCTGGTCCCACCCCCGGGTGCGCGAGCTGATCGACCTCAGCCGGCCGGTCGGCCTCATCATGGGCGGCCTGCTGGTGTTCGTCGACGACAAGGACGACCCGGCCGCCCTGCTGGCCGCCTACCGGGACGCCTGCGCCCCGGGCAGCTACCTGTCCGTCTCGCACCTCTCGGACGACCAGGCCGACGCGGAGACGCGGACCCAGGTGGCGCGGATGAGCGACGCCTACCTGGCCGGCGTGGGCCAGCGGCTCTACGTCCGCGACCGCGAGGCCATCGCCGCCTGGTTCGAGGGCATGGAGCTCGTCGAGCCGGGCCTGACCCTGATGGCGGACTGGCGACCGGACCCGGGCCTGGACGTGGACGCCCAGACCCCGTCCCGGGTGCTCGGCTACGGCGCGACCGCCCGGGTGCGCTGAGCGGGCCCGTCCCCGCCGGGCGCGGCGGCGGCCGTGCGCCGTCCCGCGCCACCCGGCGGGGACGGCGCGCTCACGGCCGCCGGACGGGCGCCAGGGCCTTCGCGGCGGGCAGCGAGGGCCCCTCACGGTAGAAGATGTCGATGTCGACCTCCTCGCCGCCGACCGTCAGGGTGTCCCAGGCCTCGCTGGCCAGCAGCGTGCGGACGGTCTCGCTCTTCAGCTTCAGCAGGTGCTCGCGGAGCGTCGCGTCGTCGGGCATGCCCGCGACCCGGGGCGACAGGCGGTCCCTGATCTGCCGCAGCCGCGCCATCAGCGCGTCGAGGTCCGCCGAACCGTCCCCGCCCTCCGGCGCCTCCTCCTCGATGCTCCGGGCGATGACGTCCTTGATGGCGAGGCTGACGCCCTGCTCGTCGGTGGTCACCATGGCGTTCCAGGCCCGGCTCTTGTGCCGGTACTGCAGCATCGACATGGCCGCCTCGTGGCGGACGAAGTCGGCGTCCCGGAAGGACCGGCCCCGCCAGGCGTTGTTGAGCGAGCGGGCCAGCGAGATGGCCGATGCCAGGCCGCTGTTGAGGCCGCGTCCGGGCCAGAAGTGGATCGCGTTGGCGGCGTCGCCGAGCAGGAACCCGTAGGTTCCCGGCGTGCCGGAGGTGGCGGAGTGCAGGTGGGCGGTGAACCGCGGTCGCTGCACCATGTCCAGCCGGAACCCGGTGACGGCGCTCAGGTTGTCCTGCGTGACGCCGAAGAGGGTCAGCCCCTCCAGCACCCGCTTCCACAGCGCGGAGCCCTTCACCAGGGCGGGCAGGAAGAGGGTGCCGTGGGTCGAGCAGCGGAAGTCGCCCTCCTCGTCCCGGCCCATCAGGCAGGGCCGGGAGGCCACGCACTGCTCGAACACCTGCCGGACCGGGTCGACCCCGATCACCTCCCGGGCCTCGGCGTCGGTCAGGCGCATGTTCAGGAAGCCCTCGCCGCGCAGCGAGTTGAGGAGGAAGCGGTTCTGCGCCACGGTCAGCAGGACGGCCATCGGGTCGGGCAGGTCGGACTTCACCCGCAGGCCCAGCACGACGTCCTGGAGGTGGTGCCCCTCCAGCGAGTAGATCGAGGTGTCCGGGGTGCCGAACTTGCCCTTGAAGAACTCCCGCGTCCGGGAGCGTCCGCCCTCGCAGATCGCCAGCACGTGGTCCTTGATCACCTCCTCGCGCAGCTCCGCCGGGTCGAACTTGCCGGGGACGAGCCGGATCCGGTCCGGCTTCTCGTTCGCCATCTCCAGCAGGACGTCCTCGACATGGGCGATCCGGACGTTGCGCGGGGCGAAGCCGCGGATGGAGTCCGGACCGGCGGGCCACATCTCGGAGAAGGCGTCGGCGCCGAACAGTCGCGCCTGCACGTCCTCGGGGAGGTTCAGGTACTGCCGGCTCTGCACGGTCACGACCTGTTGGCGCCGGACGTTGCCCTGCGCCTCGTTCTTCCAGACCACCCGCGAGCCGTCCTGGATCCAGCGGCCGTCGTAGACGGTGACGGAGACCCGCCGGCCCAGGTGCTGCTCCAGCAGCAGGGCGAAGCCCAGGCCGACCGGCCCCCCGCCCGAGACGGTGACGCGCAGCACGGGTTCGGGTGCGGCGGGGGCCAGCGGGAAGACCTCCGTGATGGTCTCCATCGCATCGGCGACCTCGAAGGCGAAGACCTCGCCACCGATCGTGATCAGGTCGCCGGGGGCGAGGACGTGCGAGGTCACCGGAGTGCCGTTCACCAGGGTCCCGTTGCGGCTCCCCCGGTCGTACAGGACGTAGCGGCCCTCCTCTCGGACCACCTCCGCGTGCAGGCGCGAGGCGCTGCCGCTCGCGATCACCACTCCGCTGTCGCCGCTACGGCCGAAGGTGACCGGCCTGAGACCGACGGGGAACCGTCGTCCGGCCAGGGGCCCCTCACGCCCGATGATCGCAGCTGGCATTGTCACTCCGCTCCTTGAGTATGTGGGTGCTCGGCCTCGACCGGCGGCCGTGGGCGGGCCACCGAACGCATCTCGCCAACGTCGTTGCTGTGGACGGTCTTCGGTAGGCTCACGCGGTCCGGCGGGGGCCGGGCGCGAGGCTGCTGGCTGCTGGTGAATGCGCTTGCGGGGAAGCGGATCGACATGAGGGCGTCGGACGCCGGCGCGGCGTCCCGTCCAAGGGTTGTGGCTGTGGGCTGCCGCGCGCAAGGTCATGACGCAGGAAGTTGCAGACCAGTTGCACGACGGTTGCACGTCGGCGGACAGTCCTGCTGCGGGTGGGGCGGCAGGGATGCCGGATGCGGCCGGTGACGGAGGGTCGATGCGGCGGGCGGTCCGTCCTGCGCGGGCTCGTGGACGGTGGGCCGTGGGCTCGTGGGCAACCGGACACCGGGGGCATGACCCCGCCTGCCGGGCGCGGCCCCGAGGGCCGCGCCGGGCTGCCACGTCACGCGGCCCCGGGGCGTCGTGCTGACCGGCCGGGCGGTCGCGGCGGGCACCGACGTCCGGTCTGCCCGCACCTCTCGCGCGCCATCCCGCGCGCCACCGCACACACCGCGCCCCATGCGCCGCAGCCCCGGCCCCGGCCGGCCGCTCCGGCCACTCCGGGCGCGTCAGGGCCGCGTGCAGCCACCGCCCGTCCGTCCGGACGGCCCGACGCCCGCCCCCTCGGGGCGGCAGGTCCGGCCCGGGGCCGACGGACCGGCGCGACGGCCGCGTTCTCAGCCCGCGGACGCCTCCCGGGCGATCCGCTCGAACTCGGCGCCCATCGCCTCGGCCAGCGCCTGGGCGGCGGACAGCGGGCGGACCATGACGGTGAACTCGTCGATCAGGCCGTCCTGGTCGAGGTGGAGGAAGTCACAGCCCTGGATCTGCCGCCCGCCCACGGTCGCGGTGAAGACCAGCGCGTGGTCGCGGCCGTCGGGGTTGGCGATCTCACGGACGTAGGTGAAGTCCTCGAACACCCGCATCGCGCCGCGGAGGATCGCCGCGGTGATCGCCTTGCCCGGGTAGGGCTTGAAGACGACGGGGCTGGTGAAGACGACCTCCTCGGCCAGCAGGGCCGCGACGGCCTCCTCGTCGCGGTCCTCGACGGCCTTGCGGAACGGGTGCATGGGCCCGCCTTCCTATAGACAACAAATTGACTAGGTGCATTCGCGAGTATGTACCGGGCCGGGCCCGGCGTCCAGGGCCCCCGCGGGCGCACCCTGCCGGGCGGACGGCCACCGGACGGGCCGCCGGCACCCGTGCCCGGACGGCCGCCGGAGCCACCGGCCGCACGCGTGGCCGGACCTCGCGGAGCGGGCCCCGGGAGCCGTCCGACCTGGTGCTAGGTTGGCGAGATGGCATTGCGCAACGCGGTGATGGCCGCTCTCCTGGACGGCGAGGCCTCCGGGTACGACCTCGCCAAGGGGTTCGACGCCTCGGTCGCCAACTTCTGGACGGCCACGCCCCAGCAGCTCTACCGCGAGCTGGAGCGGATGGAGGGCGAGGGGCTCGTCACCGCCCGCGTCGTCGAGCAGGAGCGGCGGCCCAACAAGCGGCTGTTCTCGCTCACGGAGGCCGGGCTGGCGACCGTCCGCGCCTACACCGCCGAACCCGCGGCCAGACCCACCGCGATCCGCGACGAGCTGCTGGTCAAGGTCCAGTGCTCGGACGCCGGCGACCTGGTGGCCGTCCGGGCCGCGATCGCCGGGCGGATCGAGTGGGCCACCGCCAAACTCGCCCGGTACGAGCGGCTCCGGACCCGGCTGCTGGACGGCCGGGAGGAGGAGCGGTACCTCGCCGAGGCGATGCGGATCGGCCCCTATCTCACGCTGCTGCGCGGGATGGAGTTCGAGCGGGAGAACATCCGCTGGGGCGAGTTGGCGGTCCGGGTCCTCGACCAGCGGGAGGCGGCCCGACGGTGAGCGGCGGCCCGGCGGTGAGCCGGGCCGCCGCGGGCCGGCCGGCGCCCCGGTCCGCGGAGCGGCCACGGGCGCCGGAGCCGACGAGGGCGCCGTGCGGTCAGGCCAGCAGGGACCTGACCGCGCGGCAGGTCACCGCCGACGGACGGTGGATGCCGATCCGGCTCGCCACCGAGCGGATCCGGCGGTTGGTCGCCTGTTGCGGAAGGTAGTTGCCGGAGTCGAGCAGGACGATCGCCAGCCGCATCGCCTTGAGGCGGCGGTTGTGGTCCTCGTACCAGGCCCGGGGCAGCCCGGGCGGCAGCGGTTGGGTCGCGGGCGGTCCGAGGCGGCGGCGCGCCCGGGTCGGGGCCTTCTTGCGCTGAGGGGTGGGGTGGCTGACTGCGGCAGCGGACATCGGCGACCTCCTGGTGCGGCGGTGGGGTGCTCACTGACAACACCCATATTAGTGCCGGGGTCTGACAATCGGCCTGGCTCGACGGGGGCCCGAAGGCCGCCGGTCGACCGTCCGCGCAGCCCCGCCCTCAGGGCCCGCGATGCCCGCTCACCGTGACCCAACCGTCGTACGTGCGAGTGCGGTTGAGGGTCACGGCGCCCTCCCCGACCCGGTCGACCGCCAGCTCCCGGCCGGGGCAGTGCAGGGCCAGCCAGCGGGCCAGGTCGGTGGTGGTCAGCGGATCCGCGAGCCCCTCGACGGTCCACTGGGCGGGCCCGCCGAGGACCGCCCGCCCGACCCGCTCCAGCCACCGGTCGAGCCGGCGACGGGAGGCGGACGGCACCTGGGCGTGCACCGCGGGATCCAGCAGCGGGGCCGCCCAGGCGGCGATCCTGGACGCCGGGCCGCGCGCCCAGACCTCCGGGCCGCCCCGGCGCCGGAGCATCAGCTCCGCCGTGTCCTCCTCGACCCGCCGGACACTCGCGCGGGTGGCGGCCGGCAGCGGCGCCGCGCCCGCCCACCGGCCCACCTCGGGAAGCGCCGGGCCGCCCCAGGCGGCGGCCAGCTCGCGGAGCCAGCGCCCGAGGTCGCGCACGGTGGGGACGGCCCGCTCCTCCAGCACGGCGGGCGATCCCAGCAGGGCCACCCGGCCAGCGAGTTGCGGCACGGCCGAGCTCAGGATCAGCCGGGAGGTGGGGTTCACCGCGCCGCGTTCGGCGTCCGCCAGGGACTGGAACACCAGCAGCACCTCGTCCCGCCGGCGCAGGAAGGTCACCCCGAGCGGCTCGGCCAGCAGGCTCCCCGGCCAGTCGGACGCGGACACCGGGCCCGGCAGCAGCGGCGACAACCGGCCCAGCCAGTCGCCCAGTTCGGCCGGAGTCCGGACCCGGGCCACCAGTGGCACCGTACCGGCGGGGGCGCCGGCCGGAGCGGCGAGCAGGATGCGCGCGCCCGGACCGCCGGGGGACAGGTCCGGCACCGCCAGCGGGGCGATCTCCAGGTGCGGTTCGGCGAACAGCCGCCCGCCGGTGGTCCGCACGTACAGGCCGTCGACGCCCTCCGCGAGGAGCAGCTCCGCCAGCGCGGCGGGCGACAGCCCGTGGCCGATGCCCACACCGTAGGGCTGGTCGGGCCACCGCACGTCGCCGCGGACGGTGTACCCACCCGGCTGCGGGCCGGCCAGCCGTTCGCCGACCCACTCCAGCCAGGCGGCCAGCGGCCCGTCCCCGGCCTGCCACACCATCGGATCGCGCACGCTTCCCCCTCCTGCTGTCCCGGGCGGCCGAGTGTACGGCCCCGGTCGCGGCCGGGCGGGGTGCGGGTACGCGGGGTGCGGGTGCCGGGGCCCGTGGGGTGCGGGGTGCGGGTACGCGGGGCCGGCAGGATGCGGATGCCGGGGCGCGTGCGGTGGCCGGCTAGGGGCGGCCGTCCCGACGCCGCCGGACGCCCCGGGCGGGCGGTCAGCGCACCACGGACAGCCGGTGCCGTCCGCGCCGCTGGGGCGTCGGTGCGGCCCACGGGGTGGAGCAGGTGCGCAGTTCCCACCGGCCCGGCCCGTCCGCGGCCCCGGCCGGGGTGTCCTCGCGGGGGTCGCGGTACCAGATCCAGCCCTCGGTACCACTGCGGGCGCCGACCGTGCCCAGGATGCGCAGGCTCGACAGGTCGTACCGGGCGGAGATCTCGTCGCCCCAGAGCATCAGGGTCCGGATGTCCTCGGGGGTGGTGTACAGCACACTGACCCGGTACTTCTGGACGGTCGCCCAGAGTTCGTCCTCCTGGAGGGCGTCCTGCCGGCCGGCGTGGATCACCTGGGTCGCGCCGGCGGTCAGCGGACCGCGGACGCCCTCCGGCAGGCCGCTCCCCCAGCCCTCGGTGACCCGGCTCCAGTAGACGTCCGACTCCGAGCCGTGCCGGACGGGGCCGTGTCCCCCGGGCGGCACGGGCGGCGCCGCACCCGTGCGGTGGCGGGACGGGTCGG
Source organism: Kitasatospora sp. NPDC057015 (assembly GCF_042673745.1). NCBI lineage: Bacteria > Bacillati > Actinomycetota > Actinomycetes > Kitasatosporales > Streptomycetaceae > Kitasatospora > Kitasatospora sp. NPDC057015. The sequence goes on along the minus strand of NZ_JBHUSG010000043.1, from coordinate 67,779 downwards.
GGTCGGGCAGACCGAGGTTCCGGCGCGCGGTGGGGCCGAGCTCGGATCTGCACCGGCAGGTCCGACGCACTCTCAGGGAGCGGGCCCGCGAAGCCCCGGCGAGGGTTCCGTCCGCGGCCCGGTCCTCCGCCGCCGGCTCGACCTCGGTGCCGCCGCAGCGACAGCCCTCCGATCCGGCGGCGGCCCGGCCCGCCCGTTCCCGTCTGCGCGCGGCGAGGGCGTCGTCACCGCCGTCGGTGCCGGCGCCGGGCACCACCGCCTCGGGCGGGCCGGCCGACACCGAGGGGTCGGCGCCGACCCGGGCACAGGCCAGCAGGGCGACGACCGTCTCCGGCGTCGCCGCCGCCCGGAGCGACACCCGGTCGCCGGCGCCCACTCCGAGGCCGGACAGCGATTCGGCGGCCCGGGCGACCTCGTACTGGAGACGGGCGTACGTGAGCGAGCGCCCGCCCCCGGGGCCGCCCTCGAAGTGGATCGCCACCCTGGCGCCGAGGCCGGCCTCCAGGTGGCGGTCGACGCACTCGTGCACCAGATCCGCACCGTTCCCGTCCATGACATCCCCGTACATGCTGAAATCCCCTCATGGTCCCAGGCCGGACGGCCGGGAGCCGGTCCCGGCCGCCGCCCCGCGCCCTCGGACGCGTATGCCCGGCCGCGCCCGGACCAATCACCCGGGCACCTGTGTCCTACCCATCCCGGGGTCGGCCCGACCGGCCCGGCAGGCCCGGCAGGCCGCGAAGACCGGGCGAATTCCGGCGCCCGAACCCGGCGTTCGCATCACCTGTCAGCCGAGCACACCCCAGCACCGGTACTGCTCGGGGCGACGGATCGGCACCCACACAAACTACCGAAGCCCGCCGGGGGTTCCGCCCGTTCAGCCGATTCCGCCGGTTCCGCCGGTTCCGCCGGTTCAGTCGGTTCAGTCGGTTCAGCCGGTTCCGCCGGTTCAGCCGTAGAAGCCCTGGGCGGTCCACCAGGCCCGGGCGTCCGCGCAGGGCCCCACCGCCGGGCTCCGGTCCACTCCCCCGTCGAGCAGGCAGCCGCCCGGGCGGTACGCGCGGATCCTGAACGCCGTGGCCCACCGCCCGGTGACCGGATCGGGTCGGAGCGCGGCGGCGGTGCGGTCCGTGAGGATCCAGAGCTGTCCGGTGTCCTCCCACCCGGCCGGCGACCGGTCGTGCCGGAGCAGCACCGCGCCGCCCGACCCGGCGGTGAGCACCCCGGCCCCGTCCGACCCGGCGGAGGCCACCGACTGCAGGACGACCTCCCCACCGGCCGCGGGCCGCAGGATCCACTGCTGGGCGTCCCCGGTGGTGGCGGCGGGCCGGCTGACGACGCCCCTTCGACCGGGTTCGCGCTCGGCGTCCGGACCGACGGCGAACTCCCGGGTCGCGCCGATCTCCTGAGTCCCCCGTGCCTCGGAGGCCTCCAGGCGCAGGCCCGAGCGCTGGGCGGTCAGGGTGCCGAGGCCCCGGTACCCGGGCGTGGTGGCCGGGGCGGCGAACCGCAGCTCCGACGGCCCGGCCGGGCGGGTCACGTCACCACTGTCGCCGGCCGGCGTCCCGCCCGCCGGATCGGTGTACCCGCCGGTCACCCGGTGAGCGGCTGCGGTTCCTCCTGCCGGGGCGGGCCACCCGGTCGGCCCGCCCCGGCCGGCGCCGTCGGCGTCGCCGGTGCCCGTGCCCGTGCCCGTGCCGGTGATACTGCCGGTGACGTCGCCGGTGATCGGTACCGCGAGCAGCAGCGCGAGGCAGGCGACGGCCTTGGCCGCCGCGACGGCGGGCCGACTCCCCGGCCCGCTGCCGCCACCCGGGTGGACCTGCCGGTCGGTTCGGTCGCCGATGGTCCCGAGGTCGTGGCAGGCCACGGCCCGCCCGCTCGTCTCGCAGCCGACCATCCGTCGTCCTCCTGTTCGGGCCGGCCGCCGATCGACCGGTGGGGCGCGGCGACGGGCGACATTCCCGGGCCGCAGGTCGCGGACGGGGCCTCGCGTCCCGACCCGGCCACCGACCCGGCCCGCCTGCCGCCCCGGCGCGCCTGCCGACCCGCCTCCCGGTCAGGCTCCGGACGGGATGTAGTAGGGCCGGTTGTGCGCGGCCACCGGAGCCGACTGGTAGGTCCAGACGCCCGCCGCGGGTGCGTCGCCGACCAGGGCGGTGAGGTGCCGGCCGACGCCGCTGGTCGGGTCCGCGACCACGAGCCGGACCCGGTCGCCGGTCGAGGCGTCCATCTCGTGGTGCTGGTAGGGCTGGTAGACGTTCATCGGCCCGGCGAGCAGGCCGGCCCGCGGGTCGGTGCCGTAGCCGGTGATCGGCGTGTTGTTGACCGGTTCCGGGGTGAGGCCGGTGAGATCGGCGTGCAGGGCGAACAGCGTCCGGTCACCGGGTTCCAGGGTGCCACCGTCGGCGCCGGGCTCCGCCTGTCGGCAGACGACCGACCAGATCCGCTGGTCGGCGGGGCCGTTGAGGGAGGGCATGACGCTCTCGAAGCAGCCCGGGTACTTGGGTTCGGCGTACAGCCGGCGGCCCGCGTCGATCGCGAGCGGGTTGTCGCAGAGGACGTGGATCCGGGCGATCCCGAGCAGCTTGGTCTGGTCGAACCCGCGCGCGTACTGCTGGTATCCGATCGCGGGCAGGCGGCCGGTGGCACCCGCCGGGTGGGCGATGATGTTGACCTCCACCTCCTGGGTGATCCCGCCGCCGGTCGGGTACTGGGCGAAGTACAGCTGGTAGTTGAGGGAGACGCAGGCGCGGCCGTCGAAGTCCGCCGCGGCCAGTCCGGGGTGGTGCTCGGCCAGCACCTCGCGGACCGGCTCGGGATCGACCAGGTAGTCGAGGCCGACGGTGTGCAGTGCGCCGTAGTGGAAGGGCAGTTGGTACGGAGCCGGGACGGGCGGCAGCGCCCGGCGCCGCTCCGGTGCCTCGGCCACGGGCCGGCGCCCGGCCGACGGGCGGGTCGGACCAGGGGTCGGGGTCGGCGCGGGACGCGCGGGGACGGTCGGGTCGAGCGGCTCGGGCGGGTTCACGGGCGGTCGGCTCCTTCGAGTGCGGCGGCGCCCCGCAGGGCGGCGGGCCGGCGTCCGGTGAGCAGGTCCCGGTGGATCCGCTCGGTGCTGCGCAGGGCGAGGGCGGCCATGGTCAGCGAGGGGTTGGAGGTGGCGACGGTGGGCATGCTGCCGCAGCCGACGGCGTACAGGTTGGGGTGGTCCCAGCAGCGCTGCCACTGGTCGACCACCGAGGTCGCGGGCGAGTCGCCCATGATGTGGGTGCCCGCGCCGTGGCCGGCCGCGCGGTAGCCGTAGGTCAGGCCCTCGTACTCGAACCGGCCGGGCCAGGCGGGCCCGGCCTCGAAGCCGGTCCGGTCCTCGGCGCCGAGCAGGGCGAAGAGCTGGTCGGAGACGGCCTTGGCGCTCGCGATCCCCCGCTTGACCCAGTCCGACAGGTCGTAGTGCAGGACGGGCCGCGGGATGCCCAGCGGGTCGCGGAGCCGGGGGTCGAGGGTGACGCGGTTCGCCGGGTCGGCGTCCTGCTCCATCTCGAACTGGAACGCGACCTCGCGGCCGAACCGGTCGCCGGCCGCCCTGCGCAGCTCCGGGCCGAACAGGCCCCGTCCGTCGGGCCCTCCGGTGCGCAGCAGTTCGGCGAGCCGCCCGTCCGGCGGCCCGAGGGCCCAGGTCCACCCCCAGTTGCCGATCTCGATCCGGAACGGGGCCCGCACCGCCCGGGCCGGGCCGAACCGGAAGTCCTCGAAGCCGGAGGTCGACCCCGGGCCGCGGTACGGTCCCACCTGCTGCGGCATCAGCCCCCAGGTGAGCAGCACCGGGTGGTCCATCAGGTTCCGCCCGACCTGGCCGCTGCTCCCGGCCGCCCCGGAGAGCAGCAGCAGTTTGGCGTTCTCGATCGCGTGCGCGGCCAGCACCACCAGTGCGGCGTCCGCGGTGTGCGCGGTGGCGCCCCGCGGCCCGCCGTCCTCGGGGTAGCGCAGGTACTCGACACCGGTGGCGGTCCCGTTCCCGGCCAGCCGGACCTTGCTGACCACCGCCCGGGTGACCAGCCGGACGGAGGGGCCCCAGCGGGCCTGGGTCCGCAGCGGGGTGTACTTCGCGCCGGACGGACAGATCGGTACGCAGCTGGCGTGGCCGACGCACACCTGCGGCCGTGCCCCGGGCTGCCCCTGACCGCCTTGGCCGCCGGGCTCCTCGTGCGGGCGGCCGCCCCGGGCGTGCGGGGTGGTGACCACGCGCAGCGGGGTGGGCGCGTCCGTGGCCGGGTCGCGGGCCGGGCGGCCGTCCAGTGCCCGGGCCAGGACGGTGTCCAGGTGGCTGCGCGGGATCGCCCGGCTCGGGAACCGGTAGCCGTCGGGGAAGGGCAGTCCCACCGCGGCGCGCTGCTCCTCGACGTCGCCCGCCACGCCGAGCTCGCGTTCGGCGGCGCGGTAGTACGGCTCCAGGTCCCGGTAGCCGAGGGGCCAGCTGCGGCCGTGGCCGAAGTCGCCGGCCCGGAAGTCCTCCGGGTGCATGCGCGGGGTGAGTCCCGTCCAGGCGAGGCCGGTGCCGCCGTTGGCCCGCAGGTATCCGCTGGCGTAGGGCAGGGGTCCGCGCTGGACGAGGTAGCCGTCCGCCTCGAAGCCGCCGTCGGGGCGGCCGGTGAGGTCGAGGACGTCCGGCGAGGGCGCCGCGGCGCTGACCGGGTAGGGCGAGTTCGGGACCTTGGCGGGGGCGACCCGGTAGGCCGCCAGGGCGTCCGCCTGCCCCCGGCCGGCGTCGTCGGCCCCACCGCGTCCGGCCTCCAGGACGAGGACCCGCCAGCCGCGCGCGCCGAGGTCCCGGGCGACCAGGGAGCCGGCGAACCCGGCTCCGACCACGATGACGTCCCACGGCCCGGTGGTCGGCGGGCTCACCGCCGGCCCGTCCGGGCGCCGGCCGGCGCGCCAGCCGGTTCGCGGGGCCCGGCGGCGGGCAGGTCCGGTCGGCCGGTGGGGCGCCGCGGACCGGTGTCCGGGGGCAGGCTCCAACTGCCGTGCCCCGGGGCGGCCGTCCCCGGCGCGCGGGCGCCGAAGGTCCGCCAGACGAGCCCCTCGGCGTAGGCCCGGGCGGAGACCACGGTGGGGAGGCCGGCCGGCGCCGGCGCTCCCTGCCCGGGCGGCGGGCCGGGCAGGGAACCCAGGTACCAGAGCTGGACCAGGGTCCTGGCCAGCTCCCGGACCGCCTCGTCGGGGAAGTCCGGCGGGTGGCCGGCCGTGCGGGCCACCGCCGATCGGAGCCGGTCGAGGGCGTGCGGGTCGGCGCCCTCGACCAGTGCGCGGTAGGTCTCGGCCAGTCCGGTCGCGGACAGCTCCTCGACACCGAATCCGGTCAGCTCGGCCGAGAGGTGGAGAAACTCGTCGGTGGTCGTCAAGACACGCCTCCAGGCGATCGTCATGCGCATGCCGCTGATGCCGCCCGGGATCCTTCCTCCCCCGCCCCGCACTCATGCGTACACGTGCGGTCCGACGGGATCACTCGGCGGCCTCCACGCGCGCGCGGGCGACCGCACGCGCCGGCGCACGCCCCCGAGCCCCGACGGCGGGTCGGCCCGCCCCGCGCCGCACGGACGCCCCGCCCGGCCGAACCGGACCGGACTGCACCCCGCCGGGATCGCGAAGACGGACCGTCACCCCCCGGCGCCACCCCGGCCCGGCCTGCTCACCGGCGCAGGTAGACCACGACGGAGAGGACCAGCGCACCGATACCCGTCAGCGCGGCCAGCGAGGGCAGCGGCCAGCGCGAGCGTTGGACCGCCTCCATCTCCTCCCGCAGGGTGGCGACCTCGTCCTCCAGCTGGGCGATCCGGGTGGAGACCACGTCGAGCCGGCCGTTGAGCCGCGCGAATCCGGTCTCCATGATGCCGCGGATGTGCTCCAGCTTGACCGCCACCTCGACCCCCAGACCCGGCTGGCCGTCCGGGTCACCGTGGGTCACCGCTCCTCCGGCGGCGCCGTCGGGTCCGGCGGTGGCGCCGCCGCCGGCAGCACCGGTGACGGGTCGGCGGCCCGCAACCAGGACGGCAGCGCGCGGTCGACGGCCGGCAGGGCCATCACCCTGGTCACCACGGTGGCCACGGTGAGCGCGACGCCGACCACGGGCAGCGCGCGTGACAGGCCGGCCTCGTCTATCAGCAGCGGGAGCCCGGCGGACAGGGCGAGAATGGACTGCAGCACCGTGCGGGCGGTGCGGCGGGTGGCGTCCGACATGCGGATTCTCCGTTCGGCGGGACGGGCGCGGAACGCGCGGGCACGACAGTGCGTCGCGGCGCGGAGGGTGACGGTGCGTCGGCGTAGAGGGTGACGGTGCGTCGGCCCGGAGAACCGACGGCCCGGGTCCGACGACAGACCGGCGACCGCGCCGGACACGGCCCGGCGCGGGCGGCGGTGCTGGGAGGGGCTGGGGGACGGGCGAACGCGGATCCGCACCCCTGGAGCGCGGAGTTGCGAGCCGGCGACGCCGGGGAGCTCGCGCCCGGCGTCCTCCTGTTGGTACCCCAACCATCACCCGTCCAACACTTCCGGAGGCACACTTACCGGAACCGGTCGGGCGCGGCCCCACCCGCCGCGCCGCCCCGCACCGCCCCCGCTCCGCCCCCGCACCGGCGAATTCCGCTGGTGGGGCCGAGAATCCCCGGCCTACCATCCGACCGTGACCACCCCGGCGAACGAAGCCCTGACCGACGCGCTGCACCGAGCCGACACCGGCCGCCTCGCCGAACTGCTCGACGCCCGGGACTGTCCGCCCGCCACCCTCGGCCTGGTCCTCCGGCACGAGGACGGCCAGGTAGGGCAGTTCGGGCTGGCCCTGCTCACCGAACGACTGGCGGGCGACCACCCCGCCGACCCGCAGGAGCTGTCCGGGCTCGCCGCCCTGCTGCCGGACTCACCCACCGGCCCGCCCGAGGCCGCACTGCTGCTGGCCGGCCTCCACCGGCGGCTGGCGCCGTGGTTGCGCGGACGACCCCGGCCGCAGTGGCGGACTGCCGACCTGCCGGCTCCGGTCCGGATCGCCTGGCTGGCCACCGAACTGCTGGCCGACCCGACGGCGCTGCGGCGGGAGCCCCGGGGCGAGTTGCTCCAGCAGGCCGTCCGGGAGCTCGACGTCGCCGCGGCCCTGCGGCCCGAGCTGCTGGTGGCCGAACTGGCGGCCGGCGAGGACGGTGCCCTGCACGCCGCCGCCCTGCGGCTGGCCCGCCGGGGACTGCACGCCGGACTGCTGGCGCCCGCCGTGGTCCGCGGGCTGCTCACCGGTCTGCTCGGCTCCGGTGACGGTGCGACGGCCGCCGGGGCGCTGGCCGCGCTCGCCGAACCCTGGGCCGCACCGGCCAGGCTGCCGGCCGCCCTGATCGCCCCCTTCCTCACCCTCGGCGCCCCGCAGGCCGCAGCAGGTGCCCCCGATCCCGCCGAGGCGGCGCTGGCTGCCGCCGCCCGGCACGGCCACGCCGACCTGCTGCGGCGGGCCGCCGAGGACGAGGCGCTGCCCCCGGGGCTGCGGCGCAGCGCGCTGGAGCTGCTGGGCGGCCTGGCCGAGCGCACCGACATCGCCGCCCTGACCGCCCTCGCCGCGCGCGACCCGCTGCTGCTGGGCGGACCGGCCGTGAGCTGCCTGCTCGGACTGCACCGGCGCGGGCACTTCCCCGCGGCCTCCGACGTGCCCGCGGTGCTCGGCCTGGCCCTGGCCGACCACGGCGTGCCGGCCCGGGAGGTCGCCACCGTCCTGTACACCTGTCGCAGGGTGGTGTTCCAACGACTGCTGGACGCACCCGCCGACGATCCGAGCTGGCCCCGGCGGCTCGACCTCCTGGTGGCCCTCGCCGGCCAGGGGGCCGCCGAACTGCCGGTCGGCGAGGCCGTCGCCCGCCTGCTGCCGACCGCGCCCGACCCCGTGCCGTTCCTGCGCGCGATCCGGGCGCTGCGCGATCCGGGCGCCGAGTCCGCCGTCCTGGACGCCCTGCCCGCCGCCCCCACCGCGGCCCTCGACGCCCTGGCGGCGGTCGGCGGGCCCCGGACGGCGGCGGCCCTGCGAGCGGGCCTCGGCCTCACCGGGGAGGGCAACGCGGGGGTGATCGCGCCGCCGCTGCGTGCCGTCCGCCATCAGGCCCTGGAGCTGCTCTGGCACCTCACCGAGGACGCCGCCGGCCGCGGCGACCTGCTGGACCGGCTGAACCCGCTCGACCTGCCCACCCGGATAGCGGCCGACCTCGGCGGGCCGGACGAGCGGGAACTCGCCCTCCTCCGCTCCCACCTGGACTTCGGCGACCCGGCCGCGGCCCTGTGCCGGCTGGCGGCGCACGGCGACGCCGCCACCCTGCCCGCCGTGGGCGCGCTGCTGCTGCGCGTGGTGGCCGAGCTGGCCGCCGCCCGGGAGCCCGAGGCCGACGCCGGCCCGGCGCTCCCGGGCGGCGGCCGGCCGGCCGGCGAACCGGCGGTGCCGGAGGAAGTCCTGGACGCCGTACGGGCGCTGGGCGCCCGCCTGTACGCACGCCGCCGGATCAGGCCGGTCTGCCTGCTCGACGCACCGGACGCGACGGCGGCCGGCCACGCCCTGGTCGCCTCCCTCGCGCTCGACCTGCTGGACCGGCCCGGGCTCCCGGACGCCGAACAGGCCGTCCTGCTGGAGCTGCTGCTGCGAGCGCCCTCCCCGGACACCCGCCCCCGGGTGCACCGGCTGCTGCGCCACCGCGACCGGCACGTCCGCAAGCACGTGATCGCCCTGCTCGCCCGGGGCGCCGGCGGCGAGGACGCCCGGGCCCTGTCCGCGACCCTCATCACCCTGACCACCGCGGCCGACGTCCAGACCGTGCGGCAGGCGCTGCTCGCCCTCGGCCACGCCCGGGCCCACTGGGCCGGGGAGGCCGTCGCGGCCTGCCTCGACCACCCCGCCATGAACGTGCGCAAGACCGCCGCCGAGGCACTCGCGCGCACCGGCACGCCCGCCACCGTACCGGCCCTGCTCCGGCACCTGGGGCGCAGCGACAACCCCGGCCTGCGCGGCCTGCTGGACCGGGCGCTGCGGGCCGTGCTGGGCGAGGCGCACCCGGCCACCCTGCTGGCCGCCGCCGAGCAGAGCGGTGAGGTGCGGTCCTGCGAACTCCTGCTGGCGGCCCTCGACGGTGAACTGACGGCCCGTGCCGTCCGCGCCCTGGACGAACAGGGCTCGCCGGTCGTACCGGCGCTGCTCGGCCTGGTCGCCGCCGGACGGGTCGGGCTCGCCGCCGGCACGGTGGCGGAGCTCGCACCGGCGCTGGAACGGCACGGCGTCGACCTGCCCGGCGGCCCGCCCCCGGGCACCAGGGCGGACGCGGCCGTCCGGTCGCTGGCGACGGCGGGGTGGGACGCCGCGGTCGCCGTCCGACTCGCCACCGCACCCGAGGCGCCGGACCCGGCCGACGCCGCGCGGCTGCGGCCCCTGCTGGCCGACTGGTTGCGGCTGGCCGAATCCCGGGCGGCGCTCCGCGCACCGGTCCTGCGGCTGGCCCTGCGGATCTGCCCCTCCCCGTGGACGGACGGGGAGTTGGCGCACTTCGCGGGCACCGCGACGATCCTGCTCGACGGGCTGGCGGACGCCGCCGGCGAGGACCGCGCGCGGCTGCTCGCCGTGCTCGACGCCCTCGCTCCGCGGTTGTCGCCGGTGCAGGCGCAGGCCGTGGTCCGGGCCGTCCGCGCCCTGCCGCCCACCGCGTCGGACGGGCCGGCGGACGGGCCGGCGACGACGGCGCTGCTGCGCCGCTGCGGAGCCGTGCTCGTCCGCGCCGACGTCGAGCGGGCCCTCGCCTCGGCCCGGCTCGGCGCCGACCCGTGGGCCGCCGAACCCGCCGTGCTGCGCGAGGCGTTCGGCCTCCCCCGGCCGGGCCTGCCGGCGCCGCTGATCCCGGCGGACGGCCGGCCCCGGCCACTCCCCGCGCCCCGCGGCGCGGACACCACGGCGGCGCAGGGCTGGCGGTCCCGGCTGGCGACCGCCGTCCGCACCCCCGGCGGCTTCGCCCGGTTCCGCGGGTCCTTCGAGGCGGTAGCGGCCGTCCGGGCCGCCGGCGTTCCCGGCTCGCGCGAGCTGCTCGACGCGCTGATCGAGGTGTACCACCCGGCCGGTCAGGAGGTGAGGGCGGCGCTGCTGGACTGGATGACGGCGCTGCAGCCGCTCGGCGCACCGGCCTGGACGCTCGCCGAGAACTCCCGAGCCGAGGCCCCCGCACCGCGGGCCGTACGGACCGGCGACCTCGACCAGCCCCGCTCGGCGGCGCTGCGCGAACGCCTGCTCACCCTGCTGGACTCGCCCGCCGCCGACCGCCGGGAGGCCGCGGCGCTGGCGCTGCTGCCCTGGCCCGAGCCCGCCACCCGGCTGGCCGTGCTCCGGGCCTACCTGCGGGGGCGGATCGAGGGTCCGCCCGGCCTCGCACCGGCCCACGGGCCCGACGCCTCGACCGGGTTCGACACGTCGACCGGGCTCGGCGCGCTCAGCGAACCGGAGCTGCGGGCCGGCGGCATCCGGCACGAGCGGGTGGCCCTGGCCGCCCTGCGACTGGCGCCGGGGGACGCGGCGCCGCTGCTCCCCCTCCTGCTGGAGTGGTGGGAGCAGGACCCACCGGCCGCCCGGCAGACCCTGGCCCGGGCCCTGCGGCACGCCCCCGCCGACGTCCTGGCCGCGCAGCTGGAGAGCCGGCTGGAGGCCGGCGCCTGGGGCTACCTCGACCTGCTGGCGGGCCGCCCCCTGCTGCGCACCCCCGCGCTGACGCGGATCCGGCAGCGGCTGCTGACCGAGGGCCGGGAGGACCTCGCGGCGACGCTGCGGCTCGTCGACGGCCCGCTGCACGGCGCCGACGCGAGTCGGGAGGACGCCCTGGCAGCGGCGCCGGAGGTACCCGCGCCGGCCCGCCGCCCGCCGCCACGGCCGCAGTCCCGGCAGGAGCTGCTGGAGTCGGCCCGCACCGGCGGCGCGGAGCAGATCCGCCGCTCGCTCACCCGGCTGGCCGAGCTGCCGGGCGGCCCCCGGGGCGGCCGGGACGAGGAACTGCGGGACCTGATCGCCGGGCTGCTGCGGCATCCGAAGGCCGGCGTGCGCCTGCACGCGCACCGCACCTCACGCGCCGTGTTCGACCGACCCACCCACCTCGGGCACACCGCGACCCTGCTGGACGATCCGCAGCCCGACGTGGTGCGGATGGCCATCCGCACGCTCTGCCGGGCGGGTTGGCGCCCGGCCCTGCCGACGGTCACCGGTCTGCTGGAGCATCCGCACCCCGTCGTCCGCCGGGCCGCCGCCGACGGGCTGGCCGAGGCCGGTGCGCCGGCCGTCCCCTCGCTCCGGCGTGCCGCCGACCGCGCCCGCCCGGACCGGCGGTGGCACTACACGGAGGTCCTCGACCGGATCGCCGCCGACTCCGGCCCGCCCGGGTGAGGCGAACCGGATGAGGCGAACCAGGGGTGCTGTTCGAAGGAGGCGGGGCGCAGTTGGTCGTACCAGGTGGCAGCGGCGTCGTAGCGGGCGAAGAAGGGCCGGCCCACCCGCTCCGGCTCGCGGGCCTGGAGGAAGCGGCAGACGAAGACGTCCTCCCCGTTGATCCGGGCGGTGCCGTCGAGGCAGACCTTGCCCGGCGAGGCCGACATCACGGGCCCCCGGGCGGTGCGTTCGAGCCCGGACACCTGCCGGACGGCCTCCTGATGGACGGTGAGCGCCCGGGCCAGCGGCACCTCGAAGTAGGCGTTCGCGCCGGTGTCCCGCTCGACGAACATGTAGTACGGGACGATCCCGAGGGACACCATGGCCCGCCACATCGCGGCCCAGTCCTGCGGCCGGTCGTTGACGTGCCGCACCAGGGGCGCCTGGGCGCGGATCACGGCTCCGGTGGCGCGGATCCGGGCGACGGCCGCCCGGGCGGCGTCGGTCTCCAGTTCGCGGACGTGGCTGACGTGTGCCATCACGGCCACGTGCCGGCCGGCACGGACGCAGCGTTCGAGCAGCCGTAGCAGGTCGTCGGCGTCCGGGTCGGTGGTGAAGCGGTAGGGCCAGTACGCGAGCGCCTTGGTGCCGAAGCGGATGGACCGCAGGTGCCCCAACTCCGGCGCGAGCAGGGGGTCCACGTACTCGGCGAGCCGGGCGGTCGACATGATCATCGGGTCGCCGCCGGTGAACAGCACGTCCGAGACCTCGGGCCGACCCTTGAGGTAGGCGACGGCGCGGTCCGGCCCGGCCAGTGACTGCCTGAGGTCGCCGTCGCCGACGAACTGGGCCCAGCGGAAGCAGTATCCGCAGTAGGCGTGGCAGGTCTGGCCCTGGGCCGGGAAGAGCAGCACCGTCTCGCGGTACTTGTGCTGCAGCCCGTCGACGGGTCGACCCTCCAGGGTCGGGACGTTGGCCGACAACTGCTCTCCGGGGTGGGGATTGAGCGCTCGGCGGGCCGCGGTGACGGCGGCGGCCATCCTGTCCTTCGGCGCCCGCTGGGCGATCAGCCGGGCGACGGTGTCGAACACGGCGGCGGGGAGCATGTCCCGGTGCGGGAAGGTCAGCCGGTAGAGCGGATCGTCCGGCACCCGGCTCCAGTCGATGAGCTGTTCGACCACGTAGGTGTTCACCTTGAACGGCAGCACGGCGGCGACGACGTCCAGCTGGTCCCTCAGTTCCTGGCCGGCGTTCGCCAGTTGGGGCAGCCCGGAGAGGCGCCGGCCCGGTACCGCACGCAGCCGGGGGCGCTCGTCGCCGCCGGCCGCGCGTCGGCCCGGGGTCGGCGCCGGCCGCGCTGTCGGGTGCTGGTCCGGGTACGCGGTCATCGGCGTCGCTCCCTGGTTCGGCCCGGCACGCCGGGATCGGTCACCCTTCCCGGGGGCCGGGCCCGCCCGGCCCCGTGGATGCGGCGCCGTCCCGCCTGCGCGGCCGACCGTCGGAGCCCGCCGCGCCCCGGGAATCCTCTCCCCTCCGGCGGTGTGCCGGCGGGCGAACGGCGTGGGTGTGACCTTTCCCCCAGTGCGCGGACCTCCACACACGACACGCCACACGCCACAACCCACGCACCACACGCCACACGCCACACGCCACACGCCACACGCCACACGCCACACGCCACGCTGCGCGCACCACACACCACGCTGCGCGCGACAAGCCGTGGCCGCACTCCCACACTGGAAGGGAGCGAACGCCAACGCGGAGCGGCGGGCGCCCCGGCGGGCCGGCCGCGGAGAGAAGGCACGCCATGGAACGGCGAGTCGCACCGAATCCGGCGGCGGTCCCGGCCGCCCGCGCCGAGTCTCGCAGTCCCGGCGCCGGCACCGTCTTACCCGCGCCGCAGCGGCCGACCGAGCAGCCGACCGCCGCGCCCACGGGCACCGGCCCGACCGGCGGCGGGCCGCGCGACGGGGGGTCCTGACCATGCCCGGCGCCAGGCTCCCCATCGTGTACATCCGCGGCTACGCCGGGGGCACCTCCGGCATCGAGCAGGCCGTGACCGACCCGTTCTACGGGTTCAACGAGGGCTCGACCCACGTCCGGGTCGGCTTCGACGACGCCCCGGTCTTCTACCAGTTCGAGAGTCCGCTGCTGCGCCTGCACCTGGACGAGGGCTACCAGATCCTGGTGGACGGCGGTCAGATGGCCTACCTCGACAGCCACCACGACATCCCGCCGGAGAGCATCTGGATCCACCGCTTCTACGACACCTCCTCGGGGACCTGGGGCGACAAGCCGCAGCAGTACCGGCTGGAGGCCGCCGCCCTCGACCTGCTGGCACTCATCGAGAAGCTCCAGGAGCGGACGGGGGCGCCACGGGTGCACCTGGTGGCGCACTCGATGGGCGGCCTGATCGCCCGCTGCCTGCTGCAGAAGACCATTCCGGACGAGCGGCCCGGCCGCCGGCCCGGCGACTACGTCGACAAGCTCTTCACCTACGGCACGCCGCACGGCGGGATCACCTTCGACGTCGGCCTCGGACTCTTCGAGAAGGTCCGGGACACCCTCGGGGTGGACGGGTCCGACGTCTTCGGCCCGCACCGGATGTACGAGTACCTCACCCCCCGGGCGCAGCTCGACCCGGACGGACCCGGGGAGGACTGGCACGCCCGGGAGATGCCGGACGGCCCCGACGCGTTCCCCCGCGAGCGGGTCTTCTGCCTGGTGGGGACCGACCCGACGGACTACGACGTCGCCCACGGCCTGTCCGCCGCAGCGGTCGGGGCGAGCAGCGACGGCCTCGTCCGGATCGAGAACGCCCAGGTGCCCGGGGCCCACCGCGCCTACGTGCACCGCAGCCACAGCGGCCGCTACGGTCTGGTCAACTCCGAGGAGGGGTACCAGAACCTGCGCCGCTTCCTGTTCGGCGACCTCAGGGTCGACGCCGCCCTGACCGGACTCGACGTGACCGCCGAGGAGGACGTCCGCTGGCAGGCGGAGGTGAAGCTGTCGGTCCGCGGGCTGGTGGTGGTGACCCACGAGCAGGTGGCCGCCCACTGGTGCCCGATCCAGCTGCCGCCCACCGCCGGGGGCGCCACCGTGGACGTCCCGCTGACCAGCACCTTCCTGTCCACCGGGCTGTCCCGGCCGGAGGGCGCCGACACTCTGCGCTACGCGCTGCACCTGCGCCTGCTCTCGCTGCGCCAGCACCACGGGCTGTTCCGGTTCCTGGACCACCTGGAGCAGGCCGCCGACTTCGACGACATCCTGATCATCGACGTCGGGACCGACGACGCCGGCCGCCCGGCGACCTGGGCCGCCTGGAACTCCGTCAGCCGGGGCGCGATCCGGGACCACCGGCCCACCGGTGCGCCGATCGGCGACGAGGACCCGGCGGCCGGCGCCTGGCTGGCACACATCCGGCTGCCGTCCACCACCTGCCCGATCCTGGGCCCGGACGCCCGCCTGCGCCTGTCCGTCTCCGCCTGGAACTGACACCCCGCCGCTCCCCGGCCGGCGCGGCACCCCGCCCGGCCGGGCCGCGCTCCCGCCCGCCTCGCCGGGCCGCCGGGCCGCCCCCGCCCCGGCGCCACCGGCGCCGCGACCCCCGCGGACCGGCCGGGCCGCTGCCGCCCGCCGGTGAAGGCTCGCCCGGGGTGGTGTCGCGGGAGTGTCCGGACGGGTACGTACTCCTCTCGGACGGGCTAGGGGCCCGAGCGGTGACGAGGATCGGAGTACGGGTGAGCCAGGACGCGATTCCGCCGGCGGTGCGACGGGTCTACGGGCCGGAGGACCTCAGCACGGCGGCCTCCTTCGCCGGTGGGTACATCAACTTCGGGGACTGGAGCGGCTTCGATGCGGCCGGCACGCCGACCCGGGCCGACCGGGTGCGCAGCCAGCAGGCGCTGTACCGGCGGGTGCTGGCCGAGTTCCCGCACCCGCCGGCGAGCCGGCTGGCCGAGGTGGGCTGCGGGCGCGGGCTGGGCTGCGCGCTCGCGGTGGGAGAACTGGACTTCGCGGCCGTCACGGGCGTCGACATCCACCCCGAGCAGGTGGCCCGGGCGCGGGAGGCCAACGCCGGGGCGCTCGCGGCCTCGCCGGACCGCCTCGGTTACACGATCGGCGCCGCCGACCGGCTGCCGTTCGCGGACGGCGCCCTGGACGGCGTGTACTCGGTGGAGGCGGCCCAGCACTTCCCCGAACTGCCGGGCTTCGCCCGCGAGGCGGCCCGGGTGCTCCGGCCGGGCGGGCGGCTGGTGGTGACGACCTTCTTCACCAGCGGGCCCGCCGCGGCCGGCCCGCTGCGCGAACTGCTGGCCAGCTTCGCCGACGGGCTGGACGTACCGCACCCGATCACGGGCTTCGCCACGGCCCTGGAGGCCGCCGGGTTCGCCGCCCCCGCCGTACGCTCGATCGGCCCGGCGGTCTGGCCCGGCTTCGACCGCTACCTCGCGGGCGGCGCGGTGCCGCCGGGGCACTGGGCCCGCAACTTCCTGGCCGCCTGGCGGGAGGGGCTGCTCGACTACTACCTGGTGACGGCCGAGCGGCCCGCCACGGCGTGAGCGGCGGGCCGCTCGGCCGTGGCGGGCCGCCGAGTCGACGGACCGTCACCGGGCGGCCGGGAGCGTCTATCGGGTGTGCCGCTCCGCGTGGTCGTGGACTCCGTCGGTGGCCCGGATCTGCTTCCAGGACCGCGGCTCCGGCACCCCGTCCGCCGAGGGCCGGGCCGCGGCGGCGGACGCACCACCCCCGGCACTCGGAGCACCCGCGGCGGGCGGCACCGCGCCCGCCTGCGCCGGCGAGGTAGACGGCGCGGGCGACGGCGCGGCGGCCGGCCGGCCCGCCGTGTAGAGCCAGGTGTTCAGCAGGTCCCCCAGCGGCTTCCCGGCGATCCGCTCGGCGAACCGCTGGAACTCCGCGATGGTCGCGTTGCCGTACCGGTGCTCGGTCGGCCAGTCCCGCAGGATCCGCCGGAAGGCGTCCTCCCCGACGGCGTTGCGCAGCGCCTGGACGGTGAGCGCGCCCCGGTCGTAGACGGCGGCGTCGAACTGCCGGTCCGGGCCCGGGTCACCGGGCTTGACGTTCCAGAAGGCGTCGCCGGCGGGGTGCAGGGCGTAGACGTAGTCGGCGATCTCCTGGGCCGTGCCCTCGTTCTCGTGCTCGGACCAGAGCCACTGCGCGTAGCGGGCGAAGCCCTCGTTGAGCCAGATGTCGCTCCACCGCTCCAGCGAGACGCTGTCGCCGTACCACTGGTGGGCCAGCTCGTGGACGACCACGGAGGTGTTGGACCCGGCGGCGAACTGCCGGGGGCTGTAGAAGACCCGCCCCTGGGTCTCCAGCGCGTACCCGGTGGTGACGTTGGGGACGTAGCCGCCGGCCGAACCGAACGGGTACGGGCCGAACCAGCCGCTCAGCCAGTCGACCACCTCGCCGGTGCGCTGGACGCTGGCGCGGGCGGCGCCGGCGTTGTCGCCGAGGTCCTTGCTGTAGGCGTTGAGCACGGGCAGACCGCCGGGCGTGGTGTCGGTGCTGAGCTCGAACCGGCCGACGGCGAGGGTGGTCAGGTAGGTCGCCTGGGGCTTGTTCTGGCGCCAGTTGTAGCGCGTCCAGCCGAGCCGGGAGGTCTGCGAGACGAGGGTGCCGTTGCTGATCGCCTGGGTGCCGTCCGGGACTTGGACGGAGACGTCGAAGGTGGCCTTGTCGGCGGGGTGGTCGTTGCTCGGGAACCACCACCAGGCCGACTCCGGCTCCCCCGCGGCGATCCCGCCGTCCGGGGTGCGCAGCCAGGCGGTGAACCCGTACCGGGACTCCTGCGACGGCGTGCCGGCGTACCGGACGACGACGGTGGCCGCCGCGCCCTTGGCGAGCGGCACGGCCGGGGTGATCTCCAGCTCCTGCTCGCCGGTGGCGGCGTAGGCGGCCGGGCGGCCGTTGACGAGCACCTGGCTGACGTCCAGGGCGAAGTCGAGGTTGAAGCGGGTGAGGTCCTGGGTGGCGGTGGCCAGGATGGTGGTGGTGCCCTCCAGCCGGTCGGTGGCCGGCTGGTAGGTCAGCCGGATGTCGTAGTGCGACACGTCGTAGCCGCCGTTCCCGTACGTCGGGTAGTACGGGTCGCCGATGCCGGGCGCGCCGGGGGCGGCCGGCGCGGCGGCGGCGGGTACGGCGAGCAGCAGGGCGGCGGCGCCGGCGGCAGAGACGATCAGCCTCTTGCGCACGTGTGTCCTCCAGGATCGCTGGGACGGGGTGACCTGACGTCAGGTCTGCCTTCCGTCCTGTCCCGGCGGGCAGCACTCCATTCGCCCGCTATGAAATGTTCATGATAATTATTGCGCCGTCATGCCCCGTCATGCCCTGTCACGCGCCACCATGTGCTGCCATGGTCCGTCATGCCGCGTCATCGCGCCGCGCCACGTAGTAGATGTTCAGGATGTCGCCCTCCACCTGCTGGGTGTCCACCCGGGTGAACCCCGCCTCGGCGAGCATCCGCCGCGCCGTCTGCTCACCCCAGACCGTCCCCAGCCCCTCGCCGCCCTGGGCCAGCGAGACGGTCATGCAGTAGAAGACCGAGAAGGTGTAGAGGGTGGGTGCCAACGGGTTCTCGATGTTCTCCTCCAGCTTGCTGGAGGCCGCGACGTCCCCCATCAGGAACACCCCGCCCGGGCGCAGCGCGGCCGAGACGGCGGCGAGCGTGCGGGTCGGCCGGGCCAGGTCGTGGATCACGTCGAAGGCGGTGATCAGGTCGTAGGCACCGGACAGCTCCGCCGAGTCGCCGACCTCGAAGGAGGCGTTGTGCAGGCCCAGCGCGGCCGCCTCCGCCCGGCCGGCCGCGACGCCCTCCTCCGAGATGTCCAGCCCGCGGAACCGGCTCCCTGGATAGGCCTTGGCGAGGACGTTGACCGCATGGCCCTGGCCCGTCCCGATGTCGATCGCGTCGATGCCCTCCACCAGCCGCTCGGACAGCCCGGGCACCACCGGGACGATGCTCTCCACCAGCGCCACGTCGTAGACCCGGGAGGACTCCTCCGCCTGCAGCTCCTGGAACTTCGGGTACGCGGAGTACGGCACTCCGCCGCCGTTGCGGAACGCGTCCAGCACCCGCTGCTCCACCTCGCCCATCATCGCGAAGTCCTGCATCAGAGCGGCCAGGTTGTCCGGCCCCGCCGCCCGGGTGAGCGAGGCCGCGTGCTCGGCCGGCAGCCGGTACGTCCGGGCCCCGGGCTCGTACTCCACCATGGCGCCGACCACCATGGCGCCCAGCCACTCCCGTACGTAGCGCTCCTGCAGCCCGGTAGCGGCCGCGATCTCCTCCGAGGTGGACGGCGGTAGGCCCGCCATGGTGTCGAACAGCCCGCCCTGATGGCCCAGGCTGCACATCAGGGCCAGGCAGGCGTCGTTCAGCACCTGCACCATCCGTCCCGCGAAGGCCTCCTGCTTCGCCTGGTCCAGCTCCCGTACGGTCATCGCTCCTCCTAGGACCGACCGGCCCGAGCCGTCGGGCCGCGAGGGGGAGGCGGGTCCTGCGGCCACCCGGGGGCAGGCTCGGCGGAGCGTCGATCCGGCTTTTCTCTCTCCCGACCACGCTACGCCGACGCCGAGGGGCCCGGCCCGCCGGCGCGGGAGGCCGGGAGGCCGGGAGCCGGGGAGCCGGGGGCCGGGAGGCTCGGGAGACGGGGGAGGCGGGGGAGACGGGGACCGTAGCCGCGACCACACCCACGGCCACCGCTACGGCCAGGGGATCTCCGGGCGCCGGGAGAAGCCGAAGCCGGCCGCCTCCCAGCGCGGGCCCTGGCCGGCCAGCCGGAGCCGGAAGCCCTCCCAGTCGCGCGCGGACTGCGCCGACCAGCCGATCTCGGCGAGCGCGGGCAGCCGGGGCAGGGCCATCAGGTCGACCTCGGCCAGGCCGGGCAGGGTCTCGGTCCAGAGCGGTGCCTCGATCCCGGCGACCGCGCCGGCCGGGAGCGCCAGCTCGGTGTCCGGGTCCCACGAGTAGGCGTTGCTCACGCTCACGGTGCCCGCCCAGCGCACCCCCAGTGCGGTGGCGCTGTCGTACTTCATGTCGAGGTAGGCCCGGCCCGCGGGCGCCATGACCACCTGCGCGCCGCGCCCCACGGCCGCCGCCATCTCGGCCGCGCTCGCTCCGTCCGTACTCCAGAACTCCAGCAGCCCCACGCCCTCCCGGCCGCCGACCGGGGCCGCCTGGTTCCAGCCGAACGGGACCTTGCCCGCGGCCCGGACCTGCGCCGCCACCCGGCGGACGAACTCCTGGTAGCCGGCCGGCGCGAGGGTCTTCACCTCGTCGCCGCCGATGTGCAGGTACGGCCCGGGGGTGATCGAGGCCAGGTAGGCGATCACCTCGCCGGTGAAGGCGTAGGTGCGCTCGTCGGTGGGGCAGATCAGGCTGAAGCCGACCGCGTTGCCGAAGTAGGGCTGCGGCGCGGGCCCGCCCGAGCAGTCGAGTTCGGGGTAGGCGGTGAGGGCCGCGTTGGTGTGGCCGGGCAGGTCGACCTCGGGGACGACCGTCAGGTAGCGCTCCTGCGCGTAACGGACGATCTCCCGGTAGTCGGTCTCGGTGTAGAAGCCGCCGGGGGTGCCCCCGATCTCGGTGGCCGCGCCGATCGCCGTCAGCGCCGGCCGGCCGGGCACGGCCAGGCGCCAGCCCTGGTCGTCGGTCAGGTGCAGGTGCAGGTGGTTGAACTTGTACAGGGACAGCCGGTCCACGTACGCCTTGACCTCGTCCACGGAGAAGAAGTGCCGGGCCACGTCGAGCATCGCGCCGCGGTAGGGGTAGCGCGGGCGGTCGGTGACGGTGACCGGCGCGACCGTCCAGTCGGCGGTGGCCGGGGCGCGGCTCTCGACCGCGGCCGGGAGCAGCTGGCGGAGCGTCTGGGTGCCCCGGTAGAGCCCCTCCTCCGTCCGGGCGGTGATCCGCACGCCCTCGCCGTCGGCCCAGAGCCGGTAGCCCTCGGGGCCGGTCTCCGCGGGCAGTTGCGGGTCCAGCGCCAGTTCGATGCCGCCGCGGGCGCCGTCGGCCGCGCCGACCGGCAGCGGCAGCCCGGTGGAGCGGCGCAGGCCGGCCGCGAGCTGCTCGGCGATCCGCCGGACCTCGGGGGCCCCCTCCGCCGTACGGACGGTGGTCCGCACGGTGAGGGTGTAGCCGGCGCCGGTTCCGTCGGTGGCGGTCAACGGCGCGGGGACGACCAGCCGGTGGCCGGTCGGGCGGGCGCTCCCGGCACCCGCGCCCGGCCCGCCCGGGTCGTCGCCGAGTGCGCGCTGGATGCCGAGACCGGCCGCCACCAGGGCCAGCACCGCAACGACGAGGACGACCCGACTGTTCCGGGAGCTGAGCTGCGCCCGCCCGATCCGCACGAACACTCCCGCTGCCATGGCACCCGGGGCCGCCCCGGGTTTCGACAGTGTCGCAGTCCGCACGTCGGCTGTGCGCCGGTCGGTGGAAAATGTGCGGAACCTGTGCGGAGGCGACCGCTCGGCGGCCCTCCCCCGGATCCGCGCCCCCGGTCGCGCTCCCCCGCCGAGCCGGGAGCGGCCGGGGCCGTCGTGCGCGGCGCGAGCAGTACGCGCCCCGCGGTCAGGAGAAGATCACCGAGCGGACCGCGAGCCGCTCCGGGGCACCGGCACCCGGCCTGAGCACGTGGGAGCGCTCGCCCGCGCAGTCGAAGTCGAGGAAGGCCGTGGCGGTCGAGACCGTCCGGTTGCCCGGCGCGTAGGCCGGTTCCTCGTCGCTGGCCTCCGGCAGGTTGACGCAGACTCCGCTCGGCGGGCCGACCAGCCGTCCGCTCCGCTGGTCGCCGGCGTCGCGGTAGGTGTAGCGGAACTCGCCGAAGCTGGCGGTCGCGGAGCCCGGGACGGCCAGCACGAGGGTGACGGCGCTGGCGGCGGCGATCGCGGCGTTGCGGAGACGCATGAGAGGTGGTCCTTTTCGCAGTGGTGCGGTGCAGATTCACCCTAGGTGCCGGAATTCTGGCGAAACGGTTCTTCTCTTTCACCATTTCGGGTGGTTTAGCTGCAATTCCCGTACCTGTCGACCGCAGCGGTCGATCCTGGAATGCCGCCCGCACAAGGGCTCTCTGACGGCGGGTCCGGTCCACCCCCGACCTGAGTGCCGGCCCGCGTCCGCCGAATGCCGAGTGCCGAGTGCCGACGGAGCGGCCACCGTCTCCGGGGCCGCTGCCCGGTCAGCCCGTCGCGTCCTGCGCCGGCGGGGGCGCAGCGCCGTCCGCCCCGGCCCCGGTCGTCGTCGGCCGCGCCCCGGCCGCGGGCGCCGGGCCGAGCCCGACGAGGATGCCCAGCCGCCGCACCTCGTGGTCGTAGTAGGCCCGGTGGTCCGCGACGATCGCGGCGCGGTGCCCGAAGACCTCGAAGGAGACGGCGCCGAAGAGGTACGTCCAGGCCGTCAGACCGGCGATCACCAGGTCGTCGGGGATCCCCTCGGGCAGCCGGCCGAGCAGCGGGGCCAGCGCCCGGTGCGCGTCCGCCGGCACGGGGAGACCGTCGAGGGGGTGGTAGGCGCCGTCCTGCGCGGCCCGGGCGAAGAGGCCGCCGATCAGGAACGGCACACGGGTGCCCGGCTCCCTGGTGTCCTCGGGCGCGGTGTAACCGGGCACCGGCGAGCCGTGGATCAGCGCGTACTCGTGCGGATGGGCGAGGGCCCAGTCGCGCACGGCGTGGCAGACGGCCACCCACCGGTCGAGGTGGCCCTGCGCGTCCGCGGCCTCGGCGGCCGCGTCGGCGGCGTCACCGAGCGAGTCGTAGCCGTCCGCGATGAGCGCGGTGAGCAGGGCGTCCCGCCCGGGGAAGTACCGGTACAGCGCGGAGGCCGACACCAGTCCGATGTCGCGGGCGACCCCGCGCAGCGAGATTCCCGCGGGCCCGTGCTCGGCGAGCTGCCGGCGGGCCGCCTCCTTGATGTCCCGGGTGAACTCGATGCGGGCCCGCTCACGGGCGGTGAGGGTTCTGGGGGCGGTGGGCATGCGCCCATCCTGGCAGTCGACGAGAACACCCGCAACATCGGAGAACGTCGTATCCGAAGAAGAACACCGTTGATGAACGAGCACAGTGTTCTTGACACGTGTGCCCGCCGTCCGCCACTCTCGTCATCGAGCGAGAACAGTGTTCTCGCCGAAGCCGCCGGCGGTCACCCGACAGCCGTCACCCACCGGCCGTCGGGCCGGTCACCACCAACCGAGGAGTCATCCGTGAGCAAGCACCTGATCGTCGGCGCCGGCCCTGTCGGCACCGCCGCCGCCCGCCTGCTGGCCGCCCGCGGCGAGGAGGTCACGGTGGCGACCCGCTCCGGCGCGGGTACGGTCCCGCTGCCCGGGGTCCGGCGGATACGGCTGGACGCCTCCGACGCGACCGCGCTCACCGAGGCGGCGGCCGGCGCGGCCGTGCTCTACAACTGCGCCGGCCCCGCCTACCACCGCTGGGCCACCGACTGGCCGCCGCTGGCCGCCGCCCTGCTGGTCGCCGCGGAGCGTTCGGGCGCCGTGCTGGCCTCGGTCGGCAACCTCTACGGCTACGGCGCGGTCACCGGCCCGATGACCGAGCAGACCCCGCTGAACCCGAACTCCGTGAAGGGCCGGATCCGGGCCCGGATGTGGCAGGACGCCCACGCCCTGCACGAGGCGGGCCGGATCCGCACCACCGAGGTGCGCAGCTCCGACTACCTCGGCCCCGGCGCCCTGAGCGCCATCGACGCCCGGGTCTTCGACCGGGCCCTGGCCGGCCGGGCCGTGCAGGTGATGCGCGATCCCGACACCACCCACAGCTGGACGTACACCGAGGACACCGCCCGGCTGCTGGTGACCGTCGGGGGCGACGAGCGCGCCTGGGGCCGGCCGTGGCACGTGCCGACCAACGAGCCCCGGACCCAGCGCGAGGTGGTCGCCGACTTCTGCCGGGCCGCCGGCCTGCCGCCGGTCGAGGTCAACCGCCTGCCCGACGCCGTGCTCACCGCGGTCGGCCTGTTCAACCCGACCGTGCGGGCCCTCAAGGAGACCGCGTACCAGCTGCGGGCCCCGTTCGTGATGGACTCCACGGCCGCCCGGGAGACCTTCGGCCTGGAGCCGACGCCGTGGGCGGAACTCCTCGGCGCGATCGCGGCCGCCTCCCGCTGACACCGTCGCCGGCCGGCCCCCGGACCCGGGCCAGGGTCAGGGCCGGGCCGGGGCCCGGTCAGGACGGCGCGGTGAAGGCGTACCCCTTGTCGATCAGCGCCGGCAGGTAGGCCCGCAGGGCCGCCACGGTCTGCGACCGGTCTCCCCCGCCGTCGTGGTTGAGGACGATCGCGCCTGGGCGCACCCCGCCCAGCACCCGCGAGGTGATGGCCGACGTGCCGGGGCGCGCCCAGTCCACCGGGTCGACCGACCAGCTCATCGGACGCAGCCCCAGCTCCGAGCAGACCTTCAACGCAACCGGGGACCAGTCCCCGCCCGGCGCCCGGAACCAGGTGGTGGGCCGGCCGGTGGCCTGCTCCAGCAGGTCCGAGGTGCGCTGGAGTTCGGAGCGCACCTTGGCCTCGGACAGCCGCCGGAGCTCGGGGTGGGACCAGGTGTGGTTCGCCAGGTGGTGGCCGTCCTCGGCGATGGCCCGGATCAGCGAGGGGTACGCGGCGGCGTTCTGCCCGATCACGAAGAAGGTGGCCCTGATCCGGTACTGCCGCAGCAGCGCCAGCACCGCCGGGGTGTACCGGGGGTCGGGCCCGTCGTCCACGGTGATCGCGACCACGCGTCGGTCCGGCGACAACTCGCTGACCGGCCGGTTCTGCGCCTGGTCCAGCGCCCGCCGCGCCGGGGCCGGGGCGGGCGCGGTCGGCGAGGGACCGCTACTCGCACTCGGACCCGCGGTCGCGCTCGCACTCCCACCCGCACCCGCGGTCGCACCCGCACCCGCACTCGCACTCTGGCCCGGATGCGGGCTCGCCCCCGAACCACGGGAGGGGCTGGACCCGGCCCCCGGGCCGGACCCGGACGCGGACGCCGGTCCGGACGCGGACGCCGGCCCGGACGCCGGTGCTGACACGGCGTCGGGGGCGGACGCGCGGTTCGGTACCGGATCCGGAGCCGCTCCCAGCGGCCCGCCGGCGGCGCCGGCCGGAACGGCGCCGGTGTCCAGACCCGCGCCGAAGGCCCCGGAATCGGGCCACGCGGTGCTGTCGCCCTGGTCGGACGGCGGGCGACCGCACCCGCTCACCGACAACAGGGCCGCACCGGCCGCAGCCAACAGCACTCTTCGCGTGTAAATCTGACGATCGGACAACATTCCGAATCTCTGCCCAGTCGCCGCCCCTCCCTCCCGCCATGCGGATCACGGCGGGCAATTCACCACCCGGACGGCTCAATCAACCCCCGGGTCCAGCCAAGACCGCTACCCTGACCCGCAGTGTGATGATCTGCCCTCAGAGGATGTAGTGATGACGACAAGTCAGGCTTTGGCGCAGGCGGACGACGGCGACCGCGGCGAGGTGAGCGACTGGGAGCGCTACGGCGTCGACACCAGCAAGCCGCACTCCGCGCGGATCTACGACTACTGGCTGGGCGGGAAGACCAACTTCGCCCCCGACCGGGCCATGGGCGAAGCCATCGAGCAGGCCATCCCCGGCATCCGGACCATGGCCAAGGAGAACCGCGCCTTCCAGGGCCGCGCGGTGCGCCACCTGGTGCGGGAGCACGGCATCCGCCAGTTCCTCGACCTCGGCACGGGCATCCCCACCTCCCCCAACACGCACGACATCGCCCAGGCGATCGTCCCGGAGGCCCGGGTCGTCTACGTCGACAACGACCCGATCGTCCTGGCACACGCCCGCGCGCTGATGGTCGGCGACCCGTCCGGACGCACCAGCTACATCCACGCCGACCTGGGCCGGGCCGAGGAACTGCTCGCCGATCCGGCGCTGACCTCGACGCTGGACCTGGAGCAGCCGGTCGGCCTGCTGCTGATCGCCGTGCTGATGCTGATCGCCGACGAGGACGACCCGTGGGGCAAGGTCGCCGCCCTGCGCGACGCCCTCCCCTCCGGCAGCTGCATCGCCCTGACCCACCCCACCCAGGACTTCGACCCCGAGGCCGTCCGCCGGGTCGAGGAGTCCGCCCGGCAGGGCGGGATGACCCTCGTCCCGCGGACCCGCGAGCAGGTGGCGCGCTTCTTCGACGGCTGGGAGCTGCTGGAGCCCGGCGTCGCGCCCGTCCTGGCCTGGCTCCCCGACGGCGAACCCGCCGCCGAACCGGAGAGCGCCTACTACTGGTCGGGCGTGGCCCGGAAGAAGTAGCCACCCCGCGGCCGGCGCGCCGGGCCCGCCGGCCACCCGGGCCCGGCGCACCGGCCGCCGGGCCCGCCGGCTACTTCAGCAGCTTCGACATCCTGCGGTCCGCGAGCGGCTTGCCGCCGGTCTGACAGGTGGGGCAGTACTGCAGTGCCGAGTCGCTGAACGACACCTCCCGGATCGTGTCGCCGCAGACCGGGCACGACTGCCCGGCCCGCCCGTGCACCCGCAGACCGCTCTTCTTCTCCGCCTTCAGCCGGCCGGCGGCCAGCCCCCGCGAGCGCTCCACCGCCTCCCGCAGGGTGCCGCCGAGCGCCTCGTACAGCACGGTCACCTCCTCCTCCGAGAGGCTCGCCGCCAGCTTGTACGGCGACATCCGGGCCGCGTGCAGCACCTCGTCCGAGTAGGCGTTGCCCACCCCGGCGATCACCCCCTGGTCGCGCAGGACGCCCTTCAGCCGGCGCCGCTCACCGCTCAGCAGTCCGGCGAGGACCTCCCGGGTGAAGGACGGGTCCAGCGGGTCCGGGCCGAGCCGGGCGATCCCGGGCACCTCGGCGGGATCGTGCACGCAGTACACCGCCAGGCGCTTCTGGGTGCCCGCCTCGGTGAGGTCGAACCCGGTGGAGGCCGGATCGGCGAGGTGGAGCCGCAGGGCCAGCGGCCCCTTGCCGGGGTGCGGCGGCTCGGGCGGCAGGTTCTCCCGCCAGCGCAGCCAGCCGGCCCGCGCCAGGTGCACGACCAGGTGCAGGTCGCCGGCCGTGACGTCCAGGAACTTGCCGTGCCGGGTCACCGCGTCGACGGTGCGGCCCTCCAGTTCGGACAGCGGCGGCGCGTACGTCTTGAGCGCGCTCACCGCGACCGGGTGGATCCTGCCGACCGTACGGCCGGCCAGGTGCTCGCCCAGGAACGCGCTCAGGGCCTCGACTTCCGGCAGCTCCGGCATGGGGAAAGTCTCCCGCAGCCGCCCCGCCCGCGCAGCCCGCCGGCCCGGGAGCCCCGGCCGGGCGGGGTGGCGGCAGCGCCGTGAGGATCTTCACAGGGCCGGTGGTTCGCATCCCACCCTGTGGCAGACTCGGACAAATGGACAGCAGGCCGGCCACCAGGACGCTCCGCGCGGCGGTATTCGCCGCGCTGGTCGTGCTGCTCGCCGCGCTCGGCCAGGTGCTGGTCACCGGCCGGCCGCTGCCGGTCACCGTCCTCGCCCTGGCGGGCGGGGCGGTGTTCGCGGTGGCCCTGGCCCTGGGCGGCCGGATCCGCGGGTTCGCCGCGATCGCGGGCGTCTTCCTGCCGCTCCAGCTCACCCTGTCCGTCCTCTTCGACCTCGCGCAGGCGACCTGCCGCCCCGGGGCCGGCGGCGCCGGGCCGCACGTCTTCGAGCCACTGGTCTGCCGCGGCGGTTCGGTCGGCGCCTTCCTGGTCGGGAGCACCGGCCAGGGAGGCCCGCTGGGCACCGGCGGGCCCGGCGCCGGCGTCCCGACGGCCGTCGGCGGGCTGCTGCTCCTGCTGGTGCACACCCTGATCGCCCTGATCGCGGCGTTCTGGCTGCGGCGCGCGGACGCGGCGCTCACCGGCCTCGCCGAGTCGCTGCGCACCCTGCGCGACTTCCTGCAGCACCGGGCGACGGCCACCGCCGGCCGCCTGCTGCGGCTGCTCGCCGCGCCGGTGCCGGCCCGTCCGGTGGCGCGGGTGCCCTTCCCGCCGGCGAGCCGGGCGTACGTACCCGCCGTCGACGTGCTGCTCGGCCCGGCCGTCCGTCGCGGCCCGCCGGTGTTCGCACCGGCCTGCTGAGACCCCTCGCGCTCAGCGGTCGCCCCGCCGCGCCCGGCCCGCCCGCACCCCCGCGGGCCGCCCGCGCGCCAGCCGACCTCCGAACGAGCACAGGACGAACCTCCCCATGAGCAAGAACAGCACCAAGGACAACGGCCGCAACGGCACCCCCAAGCCCGGCGGCCGGGCCGCCACCGAGCGGCTGCGCCAGGAGCGGCAGCGCGCCGAGCGGTCCGCGAAGATCCGCCGGCGCACGATCGTCGGGGCCGCCTCGGCGGCCGTCCTGGCGCTGGCGGCGGGCGTCGCCTTCGCCGTGGGCGGCTCCGACGGCGGCGCGCAGGCCGGCCCGCTGGTCGTACCGGCGAACGCCACCAGCGCCGACGGCACCGTGGTGACGTACGGCAAGGCGGACGCCGCGCACACGCTGGAGGTCTACGAGGACTTCCGCTGCCCCTACTGCGAGCAGCTGGAGACCACCGACGGGCCGACCATGCAGGCGCTCGCGGACAGCGGCACGTACAAGATCGAGTACCACCTGGCGACCTTCCTCGACAAGGGCCTCGGCGGCAAGGGCTCGCGCACCGCGCTCGCCGCCGCCGGCGCGGCGCTCAACGAGGGCGTCGACAAGTTCAAGCAGTTCCACGACGTGCTCTACGCCAACCAGCCGGACGAGCGGGACGACGCCTTCGCCGACACCGACCACCTGCTGGACCTGGCCGGCAAGGTGCCGGGCCTGAAGACCGACGCCTTCGTCAAGGCCGTCCAGGACGGCACCTACGCCCCCTGGGCCTCCGAGGTGTCCAAGGCCTTCGACAAGAGCGGTGTCACCGGCACCCCGACGGTGAAGCTGGACGGCAAGAAGCTGGAGGTCTTCAGCAACGGCGCCGCGGTCACCCCGGACCAGTACACCGCCCTGGTGAAGCAGGCGATCGGATGACCGCCGCCGGCCCGGCGACCGGCGACGCCACCCGTGCGGGCAGCGGGCCGATCGGTGCCGGCAGGGCCTTCGCCTGGCTGCTGGTCGTCACCGGCGCGCTCGGCCTGACCGCCTCGGTCGTCCTGACCATCGACAAGATCCGCCTGCTCCAGGACCCGTCGTACGTCCCGAACTGCAACATCAATCCGATCATCAGCTGCGGCTCGGTGATGGGCAGCGACCAGGCGGAGGCGTTCGGCTTCCCCAACTCGCTGATCGGCCTGGCCGGCTTCGCCGTGGTGATCACCGTCGGCGCCGGACTGCTCGCCGGAGCCCGCTACCGGCGGTGGTTCTGGCTCGGCCTGCAGGCCGGCACGGTCTTCGGGGTCGGTTTCGCGACCTGGCTGATGACCCAGACGCTGTACCGGATCGGGGCGCTCTGCCCCTACTGCATGCTGGTCTGGGCCGCGGTGATCCCGCTGTTCTGGTACACCACCCTGCAGAACCTCAGGAACGGCGTGATCCCGGTGTCCGCGCGGCTGCGCCCGGCCGTCCGGGAGGCGGCGCGCTACCACTGGCTGGTGCCGGTGCTCTGGTACGCGGTGATCGTGCTGCTGATCCTGAACCGGTTCTGGTACTACTGGCGGACCCTGATCTGACCCGGCGCCGCCACCGCCCGGCGGCGGTCCGCGGCCGGCGGCCGGCCCGCCCCGACTCCTCGGGGCCGGGCCGGCCGTCGGCCGTGCGCCCCGGACCGGCCGGCTCCGCCGAGGAGTGCGGCGTCAGGCGGCCGACCGGCTGGCCCGGCCGCTCCGGCGCAGCAGGGCGTGGCGTTCGTCCTCGGTCAGACCGCCCCACACGCCGTACGGCTCGCGGACGGCCAGCGCGTGCCGCAGGCACGACTCCCGGACGGGGCAGCCCACGCAGATCCGCCGGGCCGCCTCCTCCCGCGCGTCGTGGGCGCCGCCGCGCTCGCCGGGCGGGTGGAAGAACACGCTGCTGTCGAGCCCCCGGCAGGCCGCGTGCAGCTGCCAGTCCCAGTGGTGGTCGAAGGCGCCGGGCAGGCGCGAGAGGTTGGTCATCCGGACGCTCCCTCGGGAAGTGCGCCGCCCGCCCGGAGGCGGCCGGCGAGGCGGAGGCGACCCGGACCCACGACCGCGCGGGGCATGGTCGAGCCGGCGTGGAACGCCGGCGCGGGCCACCGGTGCGCGGCTACCCCCGGCCGGCGCCGGCACTCCGCCGGCGGGCGACCTGCGCGCGGTCCGCACCGTTCGCGCACGCTCCCCGCACGCCGGGGCCCGTCCGCACCCCTCCGGCCGCCGGACGGGCGGAGCCGGCGTGCGAGGATGCCGGTGATCCGTCCGGAGGCCGTCCGACACCCGAGCCGATGCGAGCGCCGATGCCCGAGCCGCTGTCCGTCCACCGCGTTCTCGGCGGCGTCCCCTTCGCCGAGGTCGGCGAGCCGCTGGTGACCGTGCGCTGCGAGGCGAGGGGAGAGATCGCCGTCGGCGGCCACCTCGGGGACCTCTTCTGGTCCGGCCGCCAGGTCGGCGGCTGGGACGGCCATCGGGTCGGCGTCTACGGACTGCCGGAGCTGGACTGTCGACAGGTCGTCGTCACCCGCTGGCCGGTGAACTCGGTCGACTTCCACCCGAGCCTGCCGCTGCTGGCCGTCGGCACCGGCGCCTACGACGGCGGCTACCAGTTCGAGGGTGAACTGCTGCTCGTCGACCTGACGGACGGGAGCGTGGTCTCCGCGCTCGACCACCGTCGCGAAGTACGCCGGGTGCACTGGCGGGCCGACGGCCGCGCCCTCGAACTGGTCGTGGCCCCGCCCGACGAGGACGCGACGGAGGATCCGTTCACCCACGGCTTCGCCGCCGTCCTCGAACGCGAGGACTGGAGCCGGGTCGCCCCCGGGAGCGTCACGTACCGCGAGCTCGGCGGGCCACGGGCCAGGGCCGGCCACGACCCCGACGGTGCGGAGCGGAACCCCACGCAGGAGGCGGCCCGGGCGGAGCTCGCCGCACTCTGCGCCGCCCGGGGCCGGCGCTGGTCCCCGCGGCGCCAGGTCTGGGCGGTGGAGGCGACGGCCGACGGCCGGGTGCTGGCCGCTCTGGAGGGCGTGAAGCTGGAGAGCCGGCTGCCCTCGGGGGAGGCCGAGTGGTCGGTGCCCGACCCCGACGGCGGCCATCAGCTGTACCTCTGCCCCGGCGAGGAGTCCGCCTGGGTGAACGTGTCCCGCCCACCCCGCTGGAAAGGCTCGGCCTGGGAGGATCGCCCCAGTACCGTCGAGCGGCTCTCGCTCGCCGACGGCAGCACCCTGGACACCGCCGAGGTGCCCTTCCCCGCCTTCCTCACGGCCGACCTCGACGGCCGCATCGCGCTCCGGGACACGCGCCACGACAGGCCGAAGTCCCCGGTCCTGCTGCTCACCCCCGGCGACCGGGAGCCCGCCGCCGCGGTCGTCGGGGGCTACGACTCCTCCAACCAGTACTTCCCGGTCCGGCACAGCCCGGAACTGCTCTTCCTCCAGGGCAGGAAGAAGAAGTACTGGAAGGACAAGTGGGTGGTGTCCGTCGTACCGGCGGCGGACGGCGGTGAGCCGGAGGTCCGCCGGCTGTTCCCCCTCGGATGGGACACCGACCGCGGCGGTCACCTCACCGGCGGTCCGGCCGTTCGGCTCACCGCGGGCGCGGGCCCGGCGGGCGCCCTGGTGCACGCCGGTGAGCTGCACCACCCCCACGGCCGACGGCCCGGGTACGCGTTCGTGGTCCGGCGCGGCTTCCCGGACGGCGCAGCGCAGTGGGTGTTCACCGCCGACCACACCGTCACCGCGCTGGACACCGACGGCGCGACCGTCTTCGCCGCCCTCACCTCCGGCGAGGTCGTCGCCCTCGACGCGGCGGACGGCACGCCGCACTGGCGGACCCGCCTGACGGTCGACGGCGCTCCGACCGTCCCGCTCTCCCTCGCGCTGGCGGGAGCCGGGCGGCTGCTCGTCGGCACGGTGGACGGGCGGATCCTGGTGTGCGGGTTCTCGGCCGGCTGAGCACGGGGCACTGCTCGACCGGCTGTCGCCGGGCCGGACCCGACCACCGGAACCGACCAGTAGGGTGGGCGCATGTCCCGTCGCCGGCGTGTCCTCCTCCGCCGACGCCCACCGACCCTCGACCCTCGACCCTCGACCGAGCGGAGCCCCCGATGACCGTCCCCCTGCCGGCCCGTCCGCTCAGCGTCCTGCTCGTGGAGGACGACGCCGCCGACGCGATGCTGATCGAGGAGGCCCTGTTCGAGCGGGGCACCACTCGGACGATCACCCGCGCCGAGGACGGCGTGGCGGCGCTGGAGTACCTGCGCGACGACCTGCGCCGGCTGCCCGACCTGATCATCCTCGACCTCAACATGCCGCGCCTGAACGGCCGTGAGCTGCTGCACGTCCTGAAGACGGATCAGCACCTGCAGCACATCCCCGTCGTGGTGCTCACCACCTCCGCCGCCCCGGAGGACATCAGCAGCTCCTACCGGCACCACGCGAACGCCTACGTGACGAAGCCCGTCAACCTCGACGAGTTCACCCGGGCCGCCCAGAGCATCGACGCGTTCTACCTCGACACGGTGGCACTGCCGCCGCACGAGGGCCACTGATCCGCCGCCCGGCCCGGCGCACCGGGGGGAACGGCACGCGGGCGCCGCGCGTCAGTCCAGGCGGGCGGCGAGCAGGGCGACGCCGTCGGGCCGGCCCCGCCCGAACCGTTCGAGCAGGCGGTCGCCGAGCTGCTCCAGGCCGTCAGGACCGCTCGCGACCTCCCGGCCCGGGGCGTCGGGGGCGTCACCGAACCGCTCGCCCGGAACGTCCCCCGACCCGTCGGCGACCGACCCATCGGCGACCGACCCGCCGGTGAGGAGCAGCAGCGTGGTCCCGGCGGGCGTCGGGTGGACCGCCGCCGGCCCGTGGGCCGCGCCGAGCCCGAGGGCCGTACCCCGAGCGACGAGCCGGCGGGCCGTCCCGTCGGGGTCGCACAGGATCGGCGGCAGGTGCCCCGCGTCGGCGATCCGGACGGCGCGGCGGCCGGGCTCGACCAGGGCGAGGCACCCGGTCGCGGTGAAGCCGGGGTGGAAGCGGGTCAGGAAGGCGTCCAGACGCTCCAGGAGGGCCTGCGGCCCGTGGCCCTCGATGGCGTAGGCGCGCAGCGCGTGCCGCAGTGCGCCCATGACGACGACCGCGTCCGGCGGGTTCCCGACGACGTCGCCGACGGCCAGCAGCAGCCCGGCCGGGGTGTCGATCGCCTCGTGGAAGTCGCCGCCGATCCCGGCCCCGGCTCCGGAGCCGACCGGGACACGGCGGACCGTCAGCTGCACTCCGGGCACCGACGGCAACTGCCCCGGCAGCAGGACGCGCTGCAGGGCGAGCGCGCGGTCCTGCGCCTCGCGCAGGCCGCGCCGGGCCTCCACGGCCACGGCGCAGGTCCGGGCGAGCTGGGTGGACAGGTCGCGGTCGTCGCCGTCCGCGAGCACCCGGGCGGGCACCGCCAGCACCGCCGGCGGACGCTCCGGGGAGGTCCGCGCCATGATCACGGCGACCTCGCCCTCACCCGCGAAGACCTCGCAGGAGGTGAGCCGGGCCCAGTGGGCGGCGGTCAGCAAGGAGGTCGTCGTCCCGGCGTCCTGCGGGAGGGCGGCGGCCTCGGGCAGGGTGCCGAGCTGGGCGGCCGCCCCGCCGAAGGCGCGGGGCCCGGCACCGGGCCCCGCGGTCGCGGCCCGCGCCTCCCGGCCGTCGGCGTCGAGCACCAGGACGGCGGCGGGGGCGGACATCAGGGTGGCCGCGCCGGCGGCCGTCAGGGCCGCGAGGGACGACGCGTCGTGCGCGCCGTACACGTCGAGGGTGACCCGGTTGAGGACGGCGATGCGCTCCGCCAGGTGCTCGGCCCGGCGCCGGGCCCGGGCGTAGCGCAGGGCGGCGGTCACGGTGGCCAGGAACTCGGTGGGGGCGATCGGCTCGGTGAGGTACGCGTCGGCGCCGCGGTAGAGGCCCTGCGCGCGGTCTCTCACCTCGATCGCGGTGGCCGAGACGTGGATGACCGGCAGGTGGGCGGTGAGCGGGTCGGCCTTGATCCGCTCGCAGACCTGGAAGCCGCTCATGTCCGGCAGGTTGACGTCGACGACGGCCAGCTCGGGCCGGTCGGCGCCGCTCGCCGCGGCGAGCAGTGCCAGGCCCTGGGCGCCGTCCGCCGCCTCGGACACCCGGTGGCCGTCCCGCCGCAGCCAGCTCGCCAGGATGTAGCGGCTGGTGTCGTCGTCGTCGACCACCAGGACACTGGCGGCCGCACTGTCGGGGTTCGACTGCTCGGTCATCGATCGGTTCCCGGTTCGGTCGGGGGCGGCGGGGTGGCGGCGGGCGGTAGCCCGGGAACCGGGTCCGCCGGGGCGGCGGGCTCGGGCCCGGCCGTGCTCCGGGCCGGGTCGCGCGGTGCCAGCGCGCGGGCCAGCCGCCCCGCGGTGAGTCCGGCCTTCTCGACCACCGCGTGCGCGTGGACCAGGCGTTCGTGGTCCAGGTCCGCGCTCCGGGCCGAGGTGAGGAGCACGGCGGGGATGTCCCGCAGTTCGGGGTCGGCGGCGAGTTCCGCGAGCAGCTGGTAACCGTCGAGGTCGGGCATGTAGAGGTCGAGCAGCAGCGCGTCGGGACGCTCCCGCCGGACGGCGGCCAGGGCGTCCGCGCTGCGGGGGACTTCGACCACGCGCTCGGCGATCTCGCCGAGCAGCGGGCGCACACCGGCCCGGAAGGCGGGATCGTCGTCGACGGTCACCAGGACGGCCAGTCGGGCGCCGACCGCGGGCCGGCCGGGCGCGTGCCGGTCGGCGGCCGGCGCGGTCGGCAGTCGCAGCGTCACCGTGGTGCCCGCGCCCGGCGCGCTCACCAGGGTGAGGCCGCCGCCGAGCAGTTCGGACACCCGCCGGGCGTAGGGCAGCCCCAGCCCGGTACCGGAGTGCCCCCGCTGGTGGGGCCCGCGGACCTGGTAGAACTCCTCGAAGATCCGGTCCTGCTCCTCCGCCGGGATGCCGACACCGGTGTCGGTGACGGTCAGCACGACCCGCTCGGTGCCGTCCGCGGCCCGGTCGGCGCCGACCTCCAGCCGCACCTCGCCCCGCTCGGTGAACTTCAGGGAGTTGGAGAGGAGGTTGCGCAGGATCCGGGTCAGCATCACGTCGTCACTGACCAGGTCCGGCGGCCGGTGGGGATCGGGGATCACCAGGGTCACGCCGGGCCCCTGGACGAGACCGCGCATGGTGCCGCGGAGCTGTCCCAGCAGGATCCGCAGGTCGACCGGGGCCCAGTGCGGCTCCAGCCGGCCGGACTCGGCCTTGGCCACGTCGAGGAGTTCGTCCACCAGCGCCAGCAGCGTGCTCCCGGAGGCGCCGATCAGGGCCAGCTGGTGGCGTCGCTCCTCGGCCGGCCGGCCCTCGTCCGCGTCGGTGTCCAGCAGGAGCCTGGCCAGCCCGATCACCGAGGTGGCGGGGCTGCGCAGTTCGTGGCTGACGTTGGCCCAGAACCGGGTCTTCGCGTCGCTCGCCGCCCGCAACCGGCGCGACTTGTCGTCGAGTTCGGCGTAGAGCGCCACCACGCCCCGGTTGGTGTCCTCCAACTCCTGGGACAGTTCCGAGTACAGCGCGACCACGCCCTGGTTGGTCGCCTCCAGCTCCTCGTTGAGGCGCTGCAACTCCTCGCGCTGGGCCCGGGAGTCCTCCAGGGCCGCGATCAGGTCCCGGTTCTGCGCCCGGAGCTCCTCCATCGGGTTGGCGGCCGGCTGGGCGCTCAGCACCTGCTCGGTCCGCTCGGCCAGCACGACCGGGGGCGGCGAGCCGGCGGGCAGCGGCTGCTCGATCACCAGGCGACCGGGCGGCTCCGACGGCGCGATCCCGCCGGGCAGCAGCCGCCCGACCGCTTCGAGGGTCTCCTCGCCCGGCCGGCGTCGCCCGTCCTCCCAGCGGAGCGTGACGACCAGGGTCGGTACCGTGCGCACGGCCAGGGTGAAGGAGGCGCCGAGCCCGCGGGCGCCGAGCAGGTCGCGGCCGAGCTCGCTGAGCGCGGTGGCCAGCCGCACCTGGGCCTGGTTGTCCAGACCGAGGGCCTGGGCGACGGTGCGCCCGCTGCGGCGCAGCGCGAAGATGTCCTGTTCGGTGCCGACCGT
This sequence comes from Kitasatospora sp. NPDC057015, assembly GCF_042673745.1. Lineage (NCBI taxonomy): Bacteria > Bacillati > Actinomycetota > Actinomycetes > Kitasatosporales > Streptomycetaceae > Kitasatospora > Kitasatospora sp. NPDC057015. The sequence goes on along the minus strand of NZ_JBHUSG010000043.1, from coordinate 32,227 downwards.
GGTGGTCAGCAGCGGCAGGCCCGGCGGGGTGGTCACCAGCTCCCCTTGACCACGACGACCCCGGCGTCGTCGCGGCGCACTCCCGCGGCCCGCAGCAGGATGCCGGCCGTGACCAGCGGGATGTGGCGCAGCAGCCCGGGCATCGCGGAGGGCTGCCAGCGCTCGGTGAGCCCGTCGGAGTGCAGGACGACGGCGCCGCCCCGGGGCAGGGCCTGCTCGTGGGTGCGCAGGGTGGGCAACTGGTGGCCGACGATGCCGGGGGACGACAGCAGGGCGTGCCGCCGCTCCTGGTCGACGGCGAACCCGCTGACGTTGCCGACGCCGCAGAACAGCACCCGCCCGGCGGCCGGCTCGATCCGGGCCACCGCGGCCGCCCCGCCCCGGGTGCCGTTGAGCGCGCGGTGGAGCCCGGTCAGGATCTCGGCGGGCCGGTCGGCCGCCGAGGCCTGGAAGACGGCCACGGCCTGCTCGGCGGCGACGGCGGCGAGCGGACCGTGGCCCAGTCCGTCGAAGAACATCACGAGCACCGCGCCCCACGGGTCGGCGGGGTCGACCGGGCGGGCCGCCCAGGCGTCCCCGCAGGACTCCTCGCCGCTGATCGGGCGGGTCAGGCCGCCGACGAGGGTGGCCCCCTCCGGAGTACTGGGCGCGGCGCCGCGGCCCCAGAAGCGGGCGGCCAGCACGGTGCCCGTCCCGGGGAGGGAGTGCACGTCGAAGGTGTCGGCGAGCCGGGCGATGGCTCCCAGCCCGATGCCCAGGGTGCCGGCCGAGGACGTGCCGTCGGTCATCGCGTACGGCACGTCGGGCATGCCGGGGCCGCTGTCCAGGGTGACGAACTCCACCGCGGCGTGGCGCTCGGTCCGCAGGATCCGCAGCAGCAGGGAGCCGTCGACGGCGTGCCGGCGGAGGTTGGTGGCGGCCTCCGTCACGGCCAGGCCCACCTCGTGGGCCCGCTGGTCGCCCAGCCCGGCGCGGCGGGCCAGCGCCGTGGCGGCGCCGCGGGCCGCGGTGGGCAGGGACTCGGAGTCCCGGAACCACGCGACGTCCTGGGCCTCCGGCGGCATCGGGGGGCTCACCTGGTCCACTTGACGACGGTCACGACGGTGCCGCGGCCGACCTCCGTGTCGATGGTGAACTCGTCGGTCAGCCGCCGCGCCCCGCTGAGGCCGAGCCCCATGCCGCCGGCTGAGGTCCAGCCGTCGGTCAGGGCCAGCTCCAGGTCGGGGATGCCCGGCCCGGAGTCCTGGAACACCGCGCTGACGCCCCGGCGGCCGCCCTTGTCGACGAGCCCGACCCGCATCGAGCCGCCGCGGCCGTGGACGAGCGTGTTGCGGGCCAGCTCGCTGGCCGCGGTGACCAGCTTGGTCTGGTCGACGAGCGAGAGCCGGCACTGCTGGGCCAGGGTGCGGACGAGCTGGCGGGCCCGCACCACGTCGTCGTTGGAGGCGATCGGCAGGGTCTGCTGCTCGCCCTCCGGTCCCGCGTCGCCCGCGGTCACGCCCGCCCCGCGCCGACGCCGCCGGTGCGGCCCAGCAACGCCAGGCCGCGTTCGAGGCTGAGTGCCGTGCGGACGCCGCCCAGCGACAGGCCCAGCTCGACCAGGGTGATGGCCACCGCGGGCCGCATGCCGACCAGGACGGTCTCGGCGTCCAGGATCCGGGAGATCGCGGCGGTGGTGGCGAGCATCCGGCCGACGAAGGAGTCGACGATCTCCAGCGCGGTGATGTCGATCACCACTCCGTGCGCACCGGTCTCCACGATCCGGGCCGCCAGGTCCTCCTGGAGGTCCAGGACGGACTGGTCCTCCAGGTCCGTCTGGATGGACACCAGCAGGACGTCGCCGATCCGCAGCACCGGCACCCGCTCGCTCATCGCGCACCCCGCAGGGTGGCGGCGGCGTCCTGCGGAGAGGTGCCGATCTGTCGCAGGGCGTGCTTGAGCGCGTCGGCCAGGGTGGCCTTGGTGACGATGTCGCCGAACTGGATGCCGAGGGCGACGATGGTCTGCGCGATCTGCGGGCGGATACCGGAGATCGTGCACTCGGCGCCCATCAGCCGGGCCGCGACGACGGTCTTCAGCAGGTGCTGGGCGACCTCGGTGTCGACCGCCGGGACTCCGGTGATGTCGATGATCGCCTGCTCGGAGCCGGTGTCCACCAGCGTCTGCAGCAGCTTCTCCATCACCACCTGGGTGCGGGCCGAGTCGAGCGTGCCGACGAGCGGCACGGCCACCACGCCGTCCCAGAGCTTGACCACCGGGGTGGAGAGCTCCAGGAGCTGCTCGGCCTGGGCGCCGATGATCTCCTCCCTGGTCCGGGAGTAGGTCTCGACGGTGAACAGTCCCAGCGCGTCGACCAGCCGGTTCATCGCCAGATAGGCGGCGATGTCGTCCTGCGAACTGTCCACGTCGGGGACCAGCAGGTCCTTCAGGGCGAAGACGGCGGTGGCGGTCTCGGTCGGGGTGAACCCCTGCCGGGCGCGGTTCCGGGACAGCTCGGTGAGCAGGGCCCGCACCTCCGAGAAGGCCTCGCCGCGCCAGTCAAGCCCGCCGGTCCGCAGGCCCTCGACGAGCGCGGCGTAGAGCTCGCGCAACTCCCGGTCCAGCTCCGTGACACTCAGTCGCCCGCGCAGCGTGTGGGACACACTCTCGATCCACCGGCCGACGAAGGCGTCGCCCTGCTGCGAGAGCTGCTTCACCAGTCGCTCGGATTCCTGACGTTCTGCCACCGAAAACTCCCTCGTCAAAACGATGTCCGGCTGTCCGGACCCGCGTTTCGCGGCCGGCGACCGGTCCGCGCCATGCTACGGGCGAAAAGGTCCAGACCACGAAGGACCCTCCTCGCCTGCCCCGCTCCCGGGGCCTCTACTCCCCCGGATCACCACGACCGGACCGGACCGCGGCCCGGGGTACGACCGGGTCGGGGCCGCTGCGCCGGACGGGCTCCGCGCGCTCCGCCCCGGCGGTCCACGCCAGGTGCAGGATGGCGAGGTCGTCCGCGTGCCGTCCCGAGTTGAGCCTGCGGACGGTGTCGACCAGGTGGTCCAGGAAGACCGGGGTCTCCGAGGGCGGCGCGGCCGCGATCAGCTCCAGCAGGCCCTCGGCGCCGAGCCGGTCGGCACCGGGGCCGCAGTGGCCCTCGGTCAGCCCGTCGGTGTACAGGAGCAGCGCGCCGGCCGGCGGCAGCTTCAGCCCGGTGACGGGCCAGTGCCGCAGCCCCGGTGCGATGCCGAGCGCGATGCCGTGGGCCGCGGCCACCTCCTGCGTACGCGGCGGGCGGCCGTCGTCCGCCTCGCCGGGGACGGTGAGCAGCGGCTCGTGGTGGCCGGCCAGGTGCAGGGTCGCGGTGGACCGGTCGGGCGCGAGGGTCACCAGGGAGCAGGTGGCGAACATGTCGGAGCGGTTGCGCTCGGCGACCAGGATCTGTTCCAGCAGGTCGAGCAGTTCGACCCCGCGGTGGCCGGCCAGCACCAGGGCCCGCCAGCCGATCCGCAGGCAGACGCCGAGCGCCGCCTCGTCGGGGCCGTGGCCGCTGACGTCGCCGATGACGGCGTGCACGGCGCCGTCGGGCGTCTCCACCACGTCGAGGAAGTCACCGCCCAGCAGGGCCCGCTCGCGCCCGGGGAGGTAGCGGGTGGTGGCGGTGGCCGTGGTGCCGCGCAGCAGCGGTGTCGGCAGCAGTCCGCGTTCCAGCCGGGCGTTCTCCAGGGCCCGGATCCGGTCCTCGCGCAGCTCGGCGCCGGCCTGTTCGGCCTGCTTGCGGTTGACGGCGTAGCGCAGGGCGCGCTGCAGCAGGTGCTCGTCGACCTGGCCCTTGACCAGGTAGTCCTGGGCACCGACCGCGACGGCCTGCGCACCGCCCGCGCCGGAGTCCGCCAGGCCGGTGAGGACGATCACGGCCGCCCGGGGGCAGGCCTGCTGGACGGCCGCGACCAGGCCCACGCCGGAGCCGTCCGGCAGGTGGAGGTCGACCAGGACGCAGTCCGCGGGCTCCCGCCGGAGCTCGGCGACGGCCTGGGCGAGGGTCGGCGTCCAGCGCAGGGTGTGGTCGAGGTCGGTGTCGGCGAGCAGTTCCTCGACGAGCAGGGCGTCGCCCGCGTCGTCCTCCAGCAGCAGCACGCGCAGCCCGGCCGGTTCCGCGCCGGTGGGGAGAGCGGCGGCGGACGGCACGGTGGTCGCCGGCACGGTGGCGGAATGAGCGGTGGCGGAATGAGCGGTGGCCGGCGGAACGGGCCTGTTGTGCTGCCCCGGGATCACGAGCGTCCCGCTTCCGTCCGGGCCACCGCGGCGCCGGCCTCGGCGGGGCTCCCGTCCACCGCGGGGGCGTCCGGCGACGCGGGCGCGGCGGTGGCCTGCGCCTCGGGCGCGGTGTCCGGCTGCTGCGCCGGCGCCGCGGCCGGCAGGGTGAAGGTCAGGCGGGTGCCCGGGGTGTGGGTGAGGTCGACGGCGATGGTGCCGCCGTGGAACTCGACGATCTTCTTGCACATGGCCAGGCCGATGCCGTTGCCCGGGTAGGCGTCACGGGTGTGCAGGCGCTGGAAGATGACGAAGACCTTGTCCACGAAGTCGCCGTCGATGCCGATCCCGTTGTCGGTGACCGCGCAGCGCCACAGGTCGCCGTCGCGCACCGCCTCCAGGTGGATGAGCGGCGGCCGGTCGGGGCTGCGGAACTTCACGGCGTTGCTGAGCAGGTTCTGCAGCAGCATGCCGAGCTGGGTGGCGTCGCCGTTGATGCGGGGCAGCGGGTCGTGGGTGATCAGGGCGCCGCTGTCCTCGATGGCGATGCTGAGCGAGTCGGTGGTCCGGGTGAAGACCTGCTCCAGGTCGACCGGGGTGTAGCTGGCGTGCAGCCGGCCGACCCGGGAGAACGCGAGCAGGTCGTTGATCAGGGTCTGCATCCGGTTGGCGCCGTCGACCGCGAAATCGATGTACTGGTCGGCCCGGGCGTCGAGCTGGCCGCCGTAGCGGCGCTGGAGCAGCTGGCAGAAGCTGGCCACCTTGCGCAGCGGCTCCTGGAGGTCGTGCGAGGCCACGTAGGCGAACTGCTCCAGTTCGGCGTTGGAGCGCCGCAGATCGGCCGCCTGGGCGTCGAGCACCTCCCGGGCCTCCTCCTTGGCGACCAGCTCGTGGGCCAGCCGGCGGCGCATCGCCTCCACCACCGAGGCGAGTTCCCGCAGGTCGGAGGGGCCGGTCGGAGTGATCGGGTGGCTGAAGTCGCCGTTCGCCACCCGCCCGGCGTCGGCCGCCAGGTGCTCCAGCGGCCGGGTGACGCCACGGCGCAGCCCCTCGAAGACCAGCACGGCGAGCGCCAGGATGATCACCGCGATGGCGCTGAACACGACGTTGCGCAGGGAGCGGACGGACTGCAGCGCCGCCCGGCCGTCGGCCCGCTCGGCCTGCAGGTGCTCCTGCTGGCTCGCCATCGCGGCGCGCAGCGCGTCGAAGGAGGCCTTGCCGGCGGCGGTCCGCTCGCCCGCGGTGGGCACGGCGGCGCCCGGGGGCGCCGCCGCGACCGGGCGGGCGACCTCGGCCTGCCAGGCCTCGGCGCGCTCCAGCACGAGGTCGAGGTCGGCGCGGGCCCGGTCGCCGGTGGCCAGCTTCCGCAGGGTGGTGACGGCCTCGCGCTGCTGGGCCAGGCCCTGCTGGTAGGGGGCGAGGAAGTCCGACTGCCCGGTGAGGCCGTAGCCGCGGACGCCGGTCTCCTGGTTGACCAGGCCGGACTCCAGCCGGACGGCCGCGATCAGGGCCGGCGAGCTGACGTCGACCAGCCGGTTGTTGACCGCCGAGGAGTGGGCGAACACCCACATGCCCAGGGCCCCGAGGAGGACGAGTGTCGCCATGGCGGCGCTCACCCCGACGCGCAGCCACCGCCGGGTGCTCCAGCCGGCTCCGGCCGCGACGGCCGGTCCCGGCCGGTGCGGCGCCGCCGTCGCGGCGGGGCGGGGTCCCGCCGGGGTCTGGCTGGCCATGGGGTCCTTCATCCTGCACCCACCGGCGGGTGCGCCTCGTCCGAGCGCGCCTGCGGCAGGTCGCTCGCGGCAGCCATACCCTACACGCCGCCCGACAACTTTGGTTGTCGCCCGACGGGCGGTCACCTATGGTGGCTGACATGCCAGCCGACCGCTTCGCCACCCTGATGGGCGAGGACCAGCTCGCGGCCCTCGCGGACGCGACGCTCGGGGAACTCGCCGGCCGCCTCGCCGCGCGGGCGTTCCGGCCCCTGCCCGCCGACAGCCCGGGCGGCCCACAGCCCGGCGAGCCCTGGGAGACCGACCCGCAGCACGACGCGCTGACCCGGCTGCACGCCCTGATGCACCTGCGGAAGGCCGCCGAGCGACTCGCCGACCAGGCGGCCCGCGAGGCCGCCGACGCGGGGGCCGGCTACCCGCAGCTCGGGCAGGCCTGCGCCATCAGCCGCCAGGCGGCCCGCCAGCGCTGGCCCGGACTGGTGCCCCCGAACCCCGCCGCACGTCACACCCCCGAGAACCGGAGCACCTGATGGCCGCCCTCACGCAAGCCCGCTCGTACAGCGTCCTGCTCGTCGAGGACGACCTCGCCGACGCCATGCTGATCGAGGAGGCCCTGTTCGAGCAGGGCACGGCCCGCACCATCGTCAAGGCGGAGGACGGCGTCGCCGCCCTCGACTACCTCCGGGAGTCCGTCACCCGGCTGCCCGACCTGATCATCCTCGACCTCAACATGCCGCGGATGAACGGCCGCGAACTGCTGGAGGTCCTCAAGGCCGACGAGCAGCTCAAGCTGATCCCCATCGTCGTCCTCACCACCTCGGCCGCGCCCGAGGACGTCAGCGGCGCCTACCACCGGCACGCCAACGCCTACGTCACCAAGCCCGTCAACCTCGACGACTTCACCCGCGCCGTCCAGAGCATCGACAACTTCTACCTGGAGACGGCCGCCGTCCTCAACCGGCCCTGACCGCGAGGGCCCGGGTCCGGAGGGGCGGGGACAAAGCGGGCGGAGCCGCTCCGGGCAGGGCCGGGGAATGACCTCGCCGATCCGGGGTAGGCGATGGCGCAGGCCCGGCGGCGAGTGCACCGGGCGACGAACGGGGACGGTGGCCGGTGTCGGAACTCGGAACAGTGTCGGAGCATGCCGGGGCGGACCTCGCCTTCCGGGCCGGCGCCACCTACGACGGCGCGCCGGGCACCGCGGCGGCGGCCCGCGCCTTCGCCGACGGCTTCCTCGCCGAGGCCCAGACGAGGTACGGGGTCCCGGTGACCGCGGCGCTCGCCGGCCTGGTGCGGCTGGTCGTCAGCGAGCTGGTGACCAACGCGGTCAAGTACGCGCCCGGCCCCTGCCTGCTCGACCTGGAGCTCACCGTCGACGACATCCGGGTGACCGTCTGGGACACCGAGGCCCGCCTCCCCGCGCCGCGCTCCCCGGACCCGGCGCGGATCGGCCAGCACGGCCTGGAGATCGTCCTCGCGGTGTGCCGCCGCTACGACATCGAGCGGCACGCGGGCGGCAAGCGCGTCCGGGCCCACCTGCCCCTCGACTGAATCCCGCCCCCGGCTCCGTCGGACCGCTCCCGGCCGCCCGCCCCGACCCGCGGAAGGGTCCGGGCGGGTACGGGCAGGTCCAGGGGCCCGATCCAGGCGGGTCCAGCCGGGTCACCCGCCGGTCAGCCGGGCGGCGAAGACCACGGTGTCGTCCTCCTGGTGGGTCCCGAAGCCCTCCAACAGGAGGTCGCAGAGCGCCTCCGGGTCCTGCGGTCCGGCGGCGGCCGCCCGGCGGAACTCCTCCAGCGAGTCGTCGAGGCCCACCCCGCGGGTCTCCACCAACCCGTCAGTGACCATCACCAGCCGGTCGCCGGGGCCGACCTCGTGCCGGGTCGCGGGCGGCTGGGGCAGGCCGAGCCCCAGCAGCGGACCGTGGTCGTGGACGTAGCGGGCCCGGCCGTCCGCGCCGAGCAGCAACGGCGGGAGGTGGCCCGCGTTGGCCAGGTGCAGCAGGCCCGTGGCGGACTCCAGCAGGGCCACGCAGACCGTCGCGGTCCACCCCGGCCGGTGCCGTCCGAGCAGGGCGTCCAGCCGCTCCAACAGCACGTCGGCCGGATGCCCCTCGTTCGCGTAGGCCCGCAGCGCGTGCCGCAACTCGCCCATCACCATGGCCGCCTGGAGGTTGTGGCCGGCCACGTCGCCGACCGCCATCAGCAGCCCGTCGGGGGTGGCGACGGCCTCGTAGAAGTCCCCGCCGATCTCGTTCTCCGCCGCCGCGGGGAGGTAGCGCACCGCCAGATCCACCCCCGGCCACTCGGGGAGGCCCGCCGGCAGGAACGTGCGCTGGAGGCTGAGGGCGAACTGGTGCTCCTCGCTGAACAGCGCCACCACGCCCCGGTTGGTCTCCTCCAACTCGGCCGACAGCACCGCGTAGCGCGCCGTCATGTCGCGGTTCTCCGCCCGCAGGTGCGCGTTGCGGCGCCGCAACTCCCGGCAGCGGGCCCGGGACTCCTCCACGGCCGCGAGCAGCTCACGCTCCCGCGCGGCCGCCCGCCCGCCGGGGCGCGGCACACCGGGCACGGCCTCGGCTCGTACGGCCTCGACTCGTGCGGCAGGGGGTACCGGGCGCCCGGACATTCCCGGGCGCTCCCCGGGCAGCTCCCGCGCGCTAGTCACGGCGACCTCGCGGGCGGGAGCGAAGCGGCGAGCGGCGCGGATCCGCGCCCCGGGCGCTCGGGCGGTGCCCGGCCGGGGAGCCGGGGAGCACGGAGTAAGGGTGGATCATCGGACCTCGGCGATCGACGGGACGCACCGACGGGGGTGCGCCGCGGGGACGGACGGTGGGGACTGCGGCTCAGCCGCGCGGACGGCGGCGGGCGGCGGGCGAACGGGTACGGGGACGGCGGGGCGGTACCGGTCCTGACTCCCGACCGTCCCGGACCCGCCGGTCCCGGACCTGGGACGACACCGCCCCGCCGCACCATCCCGCCTGCCCGGCTCCGCCCTCCGCATGCATCCCGGTTCGGCCCGCCGAACTCCGCCGCGCCCGCGCAGGGCACGGCAGCCCCGGGTGCCGGCACCCGACACCCGGCACCCGGCACCCGACCCACGGCTCCGGAGGCTCAGACCGCGGGCATGGAGCCCCGGTCGACCCCCCGGCCGGTGAGGCCGGGCACGGTCGCCCGGGCGGGGTCCGCGCCGGCGGCGCCCGCGGGCTCGCGGCTGCGCAGGCGGGCCCCGTCGAGTTCGGCCCAGACGCTCTTGCCGTCCGGGTGGACGTCGGCGCCCCAGCGCTCGGAGAGCCGCTCCACGATGTGCAGGCCGTGCCCGCCGGGAGCGGTGGTGAGGTGCGGCGGGCGCGGCACCGGCAGCTCCCGCTCGTGGTCCAGCACCTCGACCCGCAGCCCCTCCTGGGAGGCGGTCAGGACGAGCTCGCGGGGCCCGCCGCCGTGGATGCACGCGTTGGCGAGCAGTTCGGAGACGATCAGCAGGATGTCGTCGGTCAGGGTGTCGGCCTCGGCCCACCCCCAGTCCTCCAGGGCCTGCCGGGCGAAGTGCCGGCCGCGGCCGACCGGGCCCGGAACGGCTGCCAGGGCGAGGCGGCGGCGCTGGCCGGCCTTCGGCAGGCCCGCCCGTTGCGGCCCGCCGGCCCCTGGGTCGATGGATGTCACTACGTTCTCACCCCGCGGTTCGGCGCTGTCGGTGGATCGGGAGGTCACGGGCCCGGCATCCGGCGGAGTGCGCCGGTACGGCGGCTCGCCGCCCGATCCGTACTCCGTCACGCCTGCCCGCTGCGGCCCGGAGAACACCAGGCGTCCCACTCGGGCAGGTCTGCCCGGGCGCCCGGTCGGCTGCCGCGGGCCTCGGTGGCGCCCCGAGGACGGCCAGGGCCGCCGTACGCGCCCCGGGCCCGCTCAACGGGCCGCGAGCGCGAGCTCAAGCGTGGGGTCGAGTGCGAACACCCGGTCCGCGCCGGTGATCTCCAGCAGGCGCAGCAGCTGGTCGGGCGCGGCCGCCAGCCGCAGTGCCGTACCGGCGCTGTCCGCGTCGGTACGGGTGCGCAGCAGCAGGTTGAGGCCGGAGGAGTCGCAGAATCCGACCCGTGAGAGGTCGACGACCATCAGGGGCGCGCCCGCACGGACCGCCTCCTCCAGGGTCGGCCCGACGGCGAGGACACCGTCCAGGTCCAGTTCACCCGCCAGCGAGCAGACCAGCGCGCCGGCGTCGGTGCGCCGGACCTCTGCTCCCGGCCCGCCGGGGGCCGCAGTCGCGGCGGAGTTCGCCGGATCGTTCATGTCCACCCTCAGTTCCTCGTCGTCGGCAACGCACCGACTCTCCCGCCTGACCATACAATCGCGCGGCGCCGGGGCACGTGCTGCACACCTCCGGCACCGGGCAGCCCGCGGACCGGGTGCCGGTACGGCCTGAGACCGGCCCGGCCCCGGTCCGGGGCGGTACCACGGGTTCCACCGAACCCGTCGATTCCACTCGTTCGACTCGTTCCACACGTTCCGCCGGTGCCGCTGGCGTCACCGGCCCCCGTACCGTCCGGTCACCGAGCCCACGGGCCCCGGACCGGACGGGTGCCCTTCCTAGCCCTCGGCCAGCAGCGCGGTCCGCAGGTTGCCGAGGATGCGGGCCAGCAGCCGGGAGATGTGCATCTGCGAGAGGCCGAGCTCCTGGCCGATCTGGCCCTGGGTCATCTCGGCGCCGAAGCGCATCGAGAGGATCGCGCGGTCGCGCTCGGGCAGGGCCGCGATCAGCGGCTTGAGGGTCTCCAGGTGCAGCACCGCCTCGAAGCCGGCCTCCTCCACGGCGAACCGGGCACCGAGCCCGGCACCGGAACCCGAACCGGAGTCGTCGTTCTCCGAGGGGGCGTCCAGGGAGTGCGCGCTGTACGCGTTGGCGGCCTTCATTCCCTCGATCACCTCACGCTCGGTCAGCGACAGGTGCTCGGCCAGCTCGGCCGTGGTCGGCAGCCGGTCGAGGACCTGCTCCAGCTCGTCGGAGCCCTTCGCCAGGGCCAGCCGCAGTTCCTGCATCCCCCGGGGGACGTGCACCATCCAGCTGGTGTCGCGGAAGAACCGCTTCATCTCGCCGGTGATGGTGGGCAGCGCGAAGGTGGCGAACTCGAACTCACGCGTCGGGTCGAACCGGTCGATCGCCTTGATCAGGCCGATCGTGCCGACCTGGATGATGTCGTCCATCGGCTCGCTGCGGTTGCTGAAGCGGCGGGCGGCGAACTTCACGAGCGTCATGTTCAGCTCGATCAGGGTGCCGCGGACGTAGGAGTACTCACGGGTGCCCTCCTCCAGGTCACGCAACCGGAGGAAGAGGTCCTTGGAGAGCACCCGGGCGTCCGCGGGGGCGACCGCACCCGGGTCCTCGATCCGCGGCGCGGGGCCGGCGGGGGCCTCGACGGACGTCGCGGTGGCCGGGTCCGAAGTGACGACGGGTGCTGTGTCCTGAAGGACTGCCATGGGTATCCCTCTTCCGGTTCGGGTCGAACGCGGGCCACGGGTGGGCACAACGCTCCTGGACCGCGGCTACCCCGTGTTCTGCGGGGCATGCACCGAGAATCAAAACTCACCATGTATGCGGCTTATGTGACGTTTGCGTAGTTCTGCCCCCCAGCCCACTCCGTACCCGGCCGAGTACGGCGAGCCCGGCCGACGCCGGACATGACGCGAGCGGGGGGGCCCCCCCGGGCGGGGCCCCGGCCCGCGGGCCCCCCCCCCGCCCCCGGCCGGGCGGCGGGCGGCCACGGGCGGGGCGGCGGGCCGCGCCCCCCCCGCGGCGGGGGGCGCCCCCCGCGGGCGGGTGCGCCCCGCTCGCGTCACCGCCCGCCGTCACCTGCCGGCCGGACTGCCGTACTCGTCGTGCTCGCCGTCCGACCCGCCTACCGGGCCGTACCCTCCCGGTGGTTCACCAGCGGTACCAGCGGTGACGGCTGCCGGAGGCGTGCGTCCCACGGGCGACGAACCCGACCAGCCACACCACCAGGACGATGATGGCGACCCACCACAGCGCCTTGAGTGCGAACCCGGCGCCGAAGAGCAGCAGGGCCAGAAGAAGTACGAGAAGAAGCGGAACCATGGTGAGAACCTCCCAATCGGTGTCGGCGTCCGCCTGCCCGGGCCCGAGGGGGCTATTCGTGGAATTGTCCGGGCGAAGCGGGGAATACGGACGCGCCCGCCACGCCCTCGTCGCCTCTCCGACCGGGAACCGATCCGATCCGCGAGTCCCTCGCCGCCGACCGACAAAAGGGACTTTCGGGCGCGTGCGGCGCGTCCGGCGCGGGTAGGCGGTCCGCACCTGTGAACGGACCGAACGAGGAGGTACGGCGGAGATGAGGCGGCCAGAGAACGATGCACGGACGGCCCGGACGCCGCGCCCGGGAGCGGCGGCGGCACGCGGTGCGGCCGGCCGGACCCCCGGATGCGAAAGGCCGCGGCCAGCGAACCCGCGCGCCGCGTCACCAGGGCTCGCAGAGGGCTCCCGGCCATGACCGACACCACCGCGAACCGGGCCGGCCCCGGCACCGAGACCGTCCCCGACGCCCACTCCGAACCCGGCACCGGCACCGGCACCGGCCGCAGTTGGCGGATCCCGCCCGAGGAGGGCGCCCTCGCCCGCGCCCGGGCGCTCGCCCGGGACTGCCTGCGGGACTGGGGCTACCCGGCCGAGGAGTACGCGCACGCCGTCCTGCTGGTGTCCGAGCTGGTGACGAACGTCCACCGGCACGCCGGCGGCCCGGCCGAGCTCGAACTGCGCCCGGAGCCGGGCGGGATCACCGTGCTGGTCGGCGACTCCTCGCCGTGCCCGCCGGTCCGGCGGGAGCCCGGCGCGGACGGCGGCTTCGGGATGCACCTGCTCGCCCGGCTCAGTCTGGCCTGGGGCGTCCGCACGTTCCCCGGCGGCAAGTCGGTCTGGGCCAGGCTCGCCGCCCGCCCGGGCTCCTGAGCGCCGCCGACGGGCCTCGGCGGCCCGGCGCAGGGCGACCACCGGGCCGCCGTACGCGCCGGGAGGCCGATCAGTCGGTGAACTCGTACGCGGCCACCTCGGCGAGCAGTTCGCGGCGCCGCGGCTCGTCCAGGAAGGCCGCCTTGAAGGAGTTGGCCGCCAGCGTGCGCAGGGTCTCGCGGTCCAGCGCCAGCGCCTCGCGCAGCGCGGTGAAGTTGTCCTCCACGTAGCCGCCGAAGTACGCGGGGTCGTCGGAGTTGACGGTGACCAGCAGCCCGGCGTCCAGCATCCGGCCCAGCGGGTGGTCGGTGAGCGCGTCGATGCAGCGCAGCCGGACGTTGGAGAGCGGGCAGAGGGTCAGCGGGATCTGCTCGCGGACCAGCCGCTCGACCAGCTCCGGATCCTCCAGGCAGCGCAGACCGTGGTCGATCCGCTCGACGCCGAGCACGTCCAGGGCCTCGCGGATGTACTCGGCCGGCCCCTCCTCCCCCGCGTGCGCGACCCGCCGCAGGCCGGCGGCGGCGGCCAGCTCGTACACCTCGCGGAACTTCGCCGGCGGGTTGCCGACCTCGGCGGAGTCCAGGCCGACGCCGGCGATCCGGTGCAGGTGGGGCCGCGCCGCCTCGAAGGTCTCCAGTGCCGAGGCCGCCGACTCGTCGCGCAGGAAGCACATGATCAACCGGGTGCTGACGCCGTACCGCTCCTCACCGCGCTCCAGCGCCCGCGAGAGGCCCTCGACGACGGTGCCGATCGGCACGCCGCGCGCGGTGTGCGCCTGCGGGTCGAAGAAGATCTCCGCGTGCCGGACGCCCTGCTCGGCGGCGCGGGCCAGGTAGGCGTCGGCGAGGTCGGCGAAGTCGTCCTCGGTGCGCAGCACCGCCATCAGCGCGTAGTAGAGGTCGAGGAAGGACTGCAGGTCGCTGAAGGAGTAGGCGCGCCGCAGCTCCTCGGTGTCCGCGAAGGGCAGCGTGACACCGTTGCGGGCGGCGAGGGCGAAGGCGAGCTCGGGCTCCAGGGTCCCTTCGATATGAAGGTGGAGTTCGGCCTTGGGCAGCGGCATGGTGGATCGATTCGGGTCTCGGGGATGCGATGCAGGGAAGCAACCATCCTACGACCCGCTGCCGCGTACCCCGCCCGACGCCGGCGCGGGCAGCGGGGCGGCCGGTGGCGGGGGCCGCCACCACGGGTAGGCCACGCCGGCGAGGCGGTTGACCAGCAGGCCCTGCGCGACCAGCAGGACCACGGCGATCATCACCACGGTGAGCTGCAGCGGTGTGCGCAGCAGGCCGAGCGCGACGATCAGCGTGGTCGCGGCGGCGGGCGGGTGGGCGACCCCGAACAGCGGCATCAGCCCGCAGGTCAGCCCGAGCGCGACCGCGGACGCCCACAGCCGGGCCCAGGTGATGTCGGTCAGGTCGGGCGGGGTGTCCCGCAGGCCGGTGACGGTGAGCGCGAAGTAGCCGGCCAGCACACCGATCAGGTGTCCGTAGACGCTGTTGCGCGGCGAGGCACTGGGCACGGTGGGCGTGTAGAAGAGCAGGAACGCGGTCGGCCCGAGCGAGGGGAAGAGGAACGGCGCGTGGCTGAAGTGCGCCAGTGCCGCCATCACCGCCAGCGAGATGCCGGCGTTGACCGCCGAGTAGGAGGCCAGCACCAGGCTGGGGTCGTGCCGCTCCAGCACCGAGGCGAGTTCCAGCCGGGCGAGAAGTCTTCGGATCACTGCCCACCGTCCGGCGTCGGGGAATCGGGAGTCGGGACATCAGGAGTCGGGTCGGGAGTCGGGTCGGGAGTCCGGTCGGCGGACGGGAGAGGTACCCGGCAGGGTGACGGCGGCGTGCCGCCACCACGCTGTGCGATACCCGCTGATCGCCCGCCGCGGGCGGCCCGCGCCGGATCACACCCGATCGGCCCAGCCCGCCGCCCGGTCACCGGCGGCGGAGTGAGGGCCCCGGGTAGAAGGTAGAAGGAGGTTCAACCGCCGAGGAGGTACGGACATGCGGCACCCGGACGGCCCCCGGGCCAAGCCCGAGGGGATCTCCCCGCACGCCCTGGACAACGGGGTGCTGCTGCACGAGCTGGAGCAGCTGCACCGCACCAGGCACGAGACCTTCCTGTACGGCTCGGACGACGCGCTGGCCCATCACACGGCGCGCACCGCCCAGCTGGAGGCGGAGTACCTGCACCGGTTCCCGAACCGGCAGGTCACCGCGGCACGCACGCGATCGGGCGCCCGCACCCGGGAGGCCGCCGCGCGAGCCGAGGCCATCCCCGAGTGACCGCGGCGCGGCACCGTGCAGCCGGCCGCGCGGGCCGCGCGCCGCACCGCCCGTCAGCCATCACGTCGCCCACCCCGTCACCCACCCCGTCAGGGAGCCCGCCATGCCCATCGCCAGCGTGAACCCCGCGACCGGCGAGATCCTGGAGACCTTCGAAGCCCTGGACGACGCGGCGATCGAGCTGCGCCTGTCCCGGGCCGAGTCGGCCTTCCGGCAGTACCGCACCACCACCTTCGAGCAGCGCGCGGCGCTGGTGCACCGCGCCGCCGATTTGCTGGAGGCGGACCAGGAGGCCGTCGCCCGCACCATGACCGAGGAGATGGGCAAGCCGCTGGCGGCCGCCCGGGCCGAGGCCGCCAAGTGCGTCAAGGCACTGCGCTGGTACGCCGACCGGGCGCCGGACCTGCTGGCGGACGAGGTCCCGCGCCGGGAGGACATCGCGGACGCCGGCGCCGCCGACGCCTACGTGCGCTACCGTCCGATCGGCGCGGTCCTGGCCGTGATGCCGTGGAACTTCCCGTTCTGGCAGGTGATCCGGTTCGCCGCGCCCGCGCTGATGGCGGGCAACGTGGGCCTGCTCAAGCACGCCTCGAACGTTCCCCGGACGGCGGTCGCGCTGGAGGACCTGTTCCGCCGGGCCGGGTTCCCCGAGGGGTGCTTCCAGACCCTGCTGATCGGGTCGGCGGCGGTGGAGGGCGTGATCCGGGACCGCAGGGTCGCGGCCGTGACCCTGACCGGCAGCGAGCCGGCCGGGCGCGCGGTCGCGGCGACGGCGGCGGACGAGGTCAAGAAGGCGGTGCTGGAGCTGGGCGGCAGCGACCCGTACGTGGTGATGCCGAGCGCCGACCTGCCGGCCGCGGTCGCCACGGCGGTGAGGGCACGGGTCCAGAACAACGGGCAGTCCTGCATCGCGGCCAAGCGGTTCATCGTGCACGAGGAGGTGTACGAGCCGTTCCTGGCGGCGTTCACCGAGGCCATGCGGGGCCTGCGGGTCGGCGACCCGATGGCGGAGGGCACCGACGTGGGCCCGCTGGCCAGCGAGCAGGGCCGCACCGACCTGGAGGAGCTCGTCGAGGACGCCCGCACGCACGGCGCCCGGGTGGAGTGCGGCGGCCGGCGCCCGGCCGGCCTGGACGCAGCGCTGGCGGCCGGGTGGTTCTACGAACCGACGGTGCTGTCCGGGATCACCCCGCGGATGCGGATCCACCTGGAGGAGACCTTCGGCCCGGTGGCCACCGTCTACCGGGTGTCGAGCCTGGACGAGGCGGTCGACCTGGCCAACGACTCGCCGTTCGGCCTCAGCTCCAACGTGTGGACGACGGACGGCGCGGAGCAGCAGCGCTTCGTACGGGACGTGGAGGCCGGCGGCGTCTTCTTCAACGGGATGACCGCCTCGCACCCGGCCCTGCCGTTCGGTGGGGTCAAGCGCTCGGGCTTCGGCCGGGAGCTGTCGGGCCACGGCATCCGGGAGTTCTGCAACATCACCACGGTGTGGATGGGGCCGCCCGCCTCCTGAGGCCGGCCCGGGTCGGCCGCGCCCGAAGATCCTCCGGAGACTGTTCGGTCCGGAGGATCTTCGGGCGGGGACGCGGCCGGGTCAGTGCCCGGTGGCCACCTTCCGGTGTCGCCCGGGGCCCTGGCTGTTGCTGATCCAGCGGGAGATCGCCCCGAACAGGACCATCACGGTCACGGCCCACACCACGGCGAACACCACCAGCAGCGGTGTGTACGACATCTGGACGGCCACCAGGACCAGGCCCAGGGACAGTGCCACCAGGAACACCGCCGCCGTCGGGGTCAGCCCGACGTCCGCCTTCCAGGCGCGCTTGAGCCAGTGGCCGTGCGGCTGCTTCGGGGGGCCTGCGGCCACTCCCCCGGTCATCTGCGGATCCATCACGTTCGCCTCCAGACCCCGGCGCACTCGCCAGGTCGGTCCGGGTCCGTTCGATGCCCGCCGCCTCCCGATCGTGCCGGCGGCGGGTCCTACAGGCGTGGTGCCCGGTCCCGGACGGATCTAACGCGGGGCGGTCCGTGAGTTCGCCGGCCGGCGGAGCGGTGGCGGCTGCGCCCCCGTCGGGCGGGAGCGGCTGCCGGGGAGCCACCGGGGCCCTCCCGGCGCCGCCGGCCAGGACAGCGGGCGGCGACCGGACGAGAATGGCCGCAGGGGTCCCGGGAACCGCGGTCGAGAAGAGGTCGGCGCCGATGGACGAGCATGCGCCGAGCGCCTGCGCCCCACCCCCGGAGCGGACCACGTACCGGGTGACGTACACGGTGGCGGGCGCCCCCGGGGTCCGGTGGACGGACGTGACCCTCCTGCCGGGCTACTCGCAGGAGAGTGACATCCCGGCGCTCGTCGCCGCCCGCCTCACCGGCCGGCCCGCCGACCGCGGGCGGATCACGCTGGTCGGCCTGCGCGCGCTGTAGGCGGGGGCGCACCCCGGCCGACGGCGCCCACGGTCCGGGCCTGCCGCGGCCCCGGACCCGGACCCGGACTCAGGCCTGCAGCGACCTCAGCGTGACGATGGTGATGTCCGAGGGGGCGCCGACCCGGACCGGCGGCCCCCAGGCCCCGGCGCCGCGGGTGACGTAGAGCTGGGTGTCGCCGTAGCGCTCCAGTCCGGCGACGGTCGGATTGGCCAGTGCGGCGAGGTAGTTGCCCGGCCAGAGCTGACCGCCGTGGGTGTGCCCCGAGAGCTGGAGGTCCACCCCGTGCCGGACGGCGTCGTGCACGGTGACGGGTTGGTGGGAGAGCAGGACGGAGGTACGGGTGAGGTCCCGGTCGCCGAGCGCCCGGTCGAAGTCGGGGCCCTCGCCCTCGGAGGTGCCGGCCAGGTCGTTGACGCCGGCGAGGTCGAAGCCGGGGAGTTCGACCCGGGCGTTCTGCAGGGGGTGGACGCCGAGTGAGCGGACGAAGTCCACCCACGGCGCCGCCCCGGAGAAGTACTCGTGGTTGCCGGTGACGAAGTAGGAGCCGTCCCTGGCCCGGAGGCGGGCCAGCGGTTCGGCGTCCCGGCCGAGTTCGGGCACGCTGCCGTCCACCAGGTCGCCCACGATGGCGACCAGGTCGGGCCGGGCTCCGTTGATGGTGTCGACGATCCGCTGGGTGTGGGCGCGGCCGAGGATCGGACCGAGGTGGATGTCGCTGACCACGGCGATCCGGTAGCCGTCCGCCCGGGCCGGGAGCTTGGCGAGCGGCACGGTCACCTGCTTGAGGTGCGGGCCGCGCAGCACACCGTAGGTCCCGTTGCCGACCACGGCCGCGGCGGCGCCGGCGGCGCCGATCGCAACCGTGCGGGCGACGAACAGGCGCCGCTCGGGCGAGGCGGGGCCGGCGGCTGCGGCTGCCGCTCCGGGGCCGTCCGCCGGCTCGGAGGGACCGGCGGCCCCGGAGGCACCGACGGCGGCAGCATCGGAGGGATCGGGGGCCCCGGCGGCGGGGCCGGCCGCCGGCACGGGTCGCGCGCCTCCCCGGCGGACCGGCAGGCGCAGCAGCAGCGGCCGGAGGGCCTCGCCGACCAGCAGGGCGAGCAGGAGGTAGATCAGTACGGCCAGCCACAGGAACCCGGGCCAGGCGATCCAGCGCTCCACGGCCATCGGCAGCCCGCCGACGATCGCGGCGATCCCGAGCACCGGCAGCAGGACGGCCAGCACCGTGCCGGTCCGCCGCCAGAGCCCGCCGGGGGCGCTGACGTCGCGCACCAGGCGGCGCCAGAGGTACCAGTGCACGAGGCCGAGGACGGCCAGCGCGACCAGGAGGGCGAGCACCACGACCACGATCACGCCGCCACCGACCCGGAATCCGTTCCGCTGATCTTCACCCCCACAGTATGGGCACCCCGCCGGACGCCTCCCGACCGGCCCCCGGACAACCTCCGACCCGGGCTCCGGACGACCTCCGCAGCGCCTCCGAGCGCCCGCCCGGATCACACCCGGGCCGGGCGGGGGTCGCGCCCGGACCGGCCGTGGGATCACGCCCGGATCATGCCGGTTCGCCTGATAATGCGTCAGATTTGAGCTTTCGCGGACAACTCGTAAACAGCCTCTGACCTGGCCTTTACGCGTCCGCTGAGCGGACGTTCCGCGGTGCGCTGTTCCGATACTCGGAAGTAGAAGTTAGGTTGCGTCGCATTGCGCGGATCCGTCCCCCACCCTCCGGCACCACAGGCCGAAGGGGCCGACCGCGCGGGAAGGCACAGGCACCCTCCAGATGAGTGCGGAAACCACCACCCGGACCGCGGGACCTCCGGACGCCCAGGGCGGCGGCCAGGACGGCGGCCACCTGAAGGCCGGACTGAAGAACCGGCACCTGTCCATGATCGCCATCGGCGGCGTGATCGGCGCCGGCCTGTTCGTCGGCTCCGGCGCGGGCATCGCCTCCACCGGCCCCGGCATCCTGCTCTCGTACACCCTGGCCGGCGTGCTGGTGGTGATGGTGATGCGGATGCTCGGCGAGATGGCCGCCGCCGACCCGCAGAGCGGCTCGTTCTCCGCGTACGCGGACCGGGCGCTCGGCCGGTGGGCCGGCTTCAGCATCGGCTGGCTGTACTGGTTCTTCTGGGTCGTGGTGCTGGCCGTGGAGGCCACCGCGGGTGCCAAGATCCTCAACACCTGGGTGCCGGGTGTGCCGCAGTGGGCGTTCGCCCTGCTGGTGATGGCCGTGCTGACCGCGACCAACCTGTTCTCGGTCGCCTCGTACGGCGAGTTCGAGTTCTGGTTCGCCGGCATCAAGGTGGTGGCGATCATCGCCTTCATCGTGATCGGCGCGCTGGCCGTCCTCGGCCTGCTGCCCGGCACCAGCGCCGTCGGCACGGCCAACCTGACGGGCAACGGCGGGTTCCTGCCGCACGGCGTCGGCGCGGTCTTCACCGGCATGCTGACCGTGGTGTTCGCCTTCATGGGCAGCGAGATCGTCACCCTGGCGGCCGGCGAGTCCGCGGACCCGGAGAAGGCCGTCAGCCGGGCCACCAACAGCGTGATCTGGCGGATCGGCGTCTTCTACCTGGGCTCGATCGCGATCGTGGTGACCCTGCTGCCGTGGAACGACGCCTCGGTCAAGGGCAGCCCGTACGTCGCGGTGCTGGAGCACGTGGGCATCCCCGGCGCGGCCCGGGTGATGGACGTGATCGTGCTGACCGCCGTGCTGTCCTGCCTCAACTCCGGCCTCTACACCGCCTCCCGGATGGCCTTCTCGCTCGGCCGGCGCGGGGACGCGCCGAAGGCCTTCGCCCGGGTGAGCCCGCGCGGTGTGCCGCGGGTGGCCATCCTGTCCTCGGTGGTCTTCGGCTTCCTGGCGGTGTTCTTCAACTACACGTCGCCGAACACCGTCTTCAAGTTCCTGATCAACTCCTCCGGCGCCGTGGCGCTCTTCGTCTGGCTGGTGATCTGCTTCTCCCAGCTGCGGATGCGCAAGATCATCGAGCGTGAGACGCCCGAGCGCCTGACCGTCCGGATGTGGCTCTACCCGTACCTCACCTGGGCCACCATCGGCTTGATCGGGTTCGTCGTGGTCTACATGTTCACCGACCACGAGGGCCGGACCCAGATGTACCTCTCGCTGGTCGCGGCGGCCGTCGTCCTGGTGGCGGCCGCGGTCGTGGACCGCCGGCGCCGGGCCGCGGCCGCGGTCACCGCTGCCGGCTAGCACCCGCCCGTCCGACCGGGCCGAGCCGGACCCGCCGAAGCCCGGTCCCACCGATCCGGCCGCCCGCCCCGCACCCCGGGCGGGCGGCCGGACGTGTCGTCAGGCCGGCTGCCCGGCGGTTCGTCGGGCGGTCCGGAGCGACCGGCCGGCACCCCACCGGGCCCGGGCCCCCGCTGCCGGACCGGGGGTGACCGGCCCGACGGCGTCCCCTACCCTTCCCCCTATGCGAGATCTTGTGGCGGGGATGGGGTACCTGGCCAAGGGCCAGAAGTGGGTGGCGCGGCACGGGCGCTGGTGGGGGTTCGGGATGATCCCCGCGCTGATCACCCTGGTCGGGTACGTGGTGGCGCTGGTGGTGCTCAGCACCCGGGCCGACGACCTGGCCGCCTGGGCCACCCCGTTCGCCGACGGCTGGGGCTCCCCCTGGCAGACCCTGCTGCGCGGCGCGCTCGCCGCGATCGCCTTCGGCGGCGGCCTGCTGATCGCCCTGGTCACCTTCACCGCGGTGACCCTGCTGGTCGGCCAGCCCTTCTACGAGTCCCTCTGCGAGAAGGTGGACGAGACCGAGGGCGGCGCACCCGCCAAGCCCGAGATCCCGCTCTGGCGCGAGCTGCTGATCTCCGCCCGGGACAGCCTGTACGTACTGGTCCGGGTGCTCGCCTTCGGGATCCTGCTGTTCGCCTGCGGGTTCATCCCGGTGGTCGGCCAGACCGTGGTGCCGGTCGCCGGCTTCTGCGTGTCCGGGTTCTTCCTGGTCGTGGAGCTCTCCGCGGTGGCCCTGCAGCGGCGCGGCGTGCCGCAGCCCGAGCGGATCCGGCTGCTGCGCCGGCGACTGCCGCTGGCGCTCGGATTCGGCGTCCCGCTGATCCTGCTCTTCCTGGTCCCGCTGCTGACGGTGCTGGCGATGCCGGGCGCGGTCGCGGGCGCGACCCTGCTGGCCCGCGACCTGGTGCCGGTCGAGGAGACCGAGGGCGACGGTGGCGACGAGGGCCACCAGGAGGGCGAGGGACCCGACGGTCGGCCCGATCCGGCCGCCGGCCACGGGTACCGGGAGGACGCCGGACACCGGGACGCCGGCCGACCGGGCAACCCGTACGGCGGCGGCCCGTACCCCGGTGGCCAGTCCGTCGAGAACCCGTACCGTTCCGCGCCGTAGCGCACCCGGCACGCGTCCGGCCGCCGCCGGGGCGGCGGCCGGGCGCTGTGAGGCCTGCCACAGGCCGCCGCCGCCCTACTACCGTCGGTAGTCGTCGGCCCCCGCGGCGCCCGCGATCGGGCCCGGCCCCCGGGTCGGGCCGGGCCCGCTGCGGCGCCCGGGGCGTCGGAAGCCCGGCCGGCTGGTGACTTCCGACCCTGGACGGCCCGGCCGCCGGGCCCCGAACGGTCCGCCTGCGCCTACTGCGGGTGACCGGGACCGGCACCCCCGGCCACGACCGGACGCGGCCGTCGCTCCTACCGACCGTAGTAGCGGAGCTCGTTGCCGCCGCCGCGGCACTCTGCGAAGAATGTGCAGGCCGCCGGGCCGCGGGGCGTCCCACCGCCGCGCGACCCGCCCGCCCCGTCCCGACAGCCGGGGTGTCACCGCCGTCCCGCACGGCAGCGGGCCCGCTCACCGAACGGGCCTCGTGGCGCCGTGCGCTCCGGCGCGGCCCCACGCTCGACGGAAGAGGATGTCCGCTCCATGCCGCTCAGCCATGCCCGCCGCAACTCCGTGATCACCGGCGTGACCACCGTCGTCCTGGCCGGAGCCGCCACCCTCTCGCTCGCCCTGCCCCAGGACAGCGCGGTCGCCGAGCCGGCCGCGGCCCCGACCACCGTCTCCGCGGACGCACTCCCGGCGGCACCGACCGCCGACGGGGCCCAGGCCCAGGCTCAGGCCGAGGCGCAGGCCCAGGCGGACGCGGCAGCCCAGGCGCAGGCCCAGGCCGCGGCGGACGCGGCGGCCCAGGCGAAGGCCCAGGCCGAGGCCAAGGCGAAGGCGGACGCCGCCGCGGCGGCCTCACGCTCCCAGCAGCGCCCGGCGCTGAACGGCGGCTCCGCCGTCACCGGCACCCCTCAGCAGATCGCGGCGCAGATCGTGCCCGCCGGGCAGCTCAAGTGCTTCACCAACATCATCGAGCGCGAGAGCAACTGGAAGGTGACCGCCACCAACCCCAGCTCCGGCGCGTACGGCCTGGTGCAGGCCCTGCCCGGCTCCAAGATGGCGGCGGCCGGCGCGGACTGGCGGACCAACCCGGCCACCCAGATCAAGTGGGGCCTGAGCTACATGAACGCCACGTACGGCAGCCCGTGCGGTGCGTGGAAGTTCTGGCAGGTCCACCACGCCTACTGATCGGCGCGCGGTCGGCCCGTCGGGCCCGGCCGGTGCCGGCACCGGGACGTCGCCCTGGGGCGGCGCCCCCACCGTCCGACCGGATCGGCGCTGGTCACACGCCTGCCGGCGGCTCCACGACCGGTCCCCGGCAGGCCGATCCGTGCGCCCGGCGCGCGGCCCGGGTGCGCGCCCTCGGCAGGCGGCGTGAAGATATCGCGCGCGCTGTCCGATTGACACTGATTGGTCAGGTTCACCCGGCCGGCGGCCGTTGCCTGCCGGGGCCGCCGCTCCTACCCTCCAGCGCATGCCCTCCCCCCTGATCAGCGTCGTGCTCCCGGCCTACGACCAGCAGAAACAGCTGTCGGACTGCCTCGAATCGCTCCTGTCCCAGTCCCTGCACGACTTCGAGGTCATCCTGGTCGCGGACCGCTCCCGCGAGACCGCCGCGGACCTCGCCGACGCCTACGCCGCCCGGCACGCCGACGTCTCCGTCCTGCACCTCAGCGCCGCCGTGGGGGTCGGCCGCGCCCGCAACGCCGGGGCCGCCCTGGCCCACGGCCGCTACCTGCTGTTCCTGGACAGCGACCACACCATGCCGCCGGACGCCTTCCACTCGCTGGCCGAGCGCCTGGAGGAGACCGGGGAGGTCGACGTCCTGCAGTTCGGACACACCCGCCGGCACGGCGGCCGGGACTGGCCCGGCGGCGCGCAGCACCTGCTGGACACGGCCACCCCCGCCGTCCTCGGGCCGCAGGAGCGCCCCGAGCTGTTCGGTGCCCCGCCGGTCGTCTGGGACAAGCTGCTGAACCGCACCCGCTGGACCGACCGGGCGTCGGCCTTCCCCGACGGCCACTACCAGGAGGTCCCGGTGGTGCACCAGGCCCTGCTGGACGCCCGGCGGATCGCCGTGCTCCCCCGCGAGTGCGTGCAGCTGCGCCGCCGCCACACGCTGCACCCCACCGGCTCGCCCGGCAGCAGCCACTTCGACGTCTTCGCCCAGTACGAGCGCAGCTTCGAGCTGCTGGACGCCCGTCCGGAGCTCGAAGCCGTCCGCCCCCACCTGTTCACCCGGATGATCCGGCAGTACCTGTTCGTCCTGGAGCTCGCCGGGTGCGTGGCACGGGCCGAGCGCCCCCAGTTCTTCCAGCGCGCCGCCGAACACCACCGCCGCTTCCTGCCGGCCGGCCACCGGCGACCGGCCGGGCGGGAGGGGATGAAGTTCGCCCTGCTGGCGGGCGGCTCGTACCCGGCGTTCGAGCTGGCGAAGCTGTCCCACATCGCCCGCACCGCGGTGACCGGCCGGGCCGGCCTGCGCGGGACGCCGGAGCCCGCCCGCTGAGGCTCGGCCCGGCGGTCACCGCCCGGCCCGCTCGGCCGCCGGTGCCCGGAGCCGCTCGACGTACGGGCCGGGGGCGGTGGTCCCGGTGTCACCCCGACGACCGGACTTGTCGGCGATCACGGCCGTGTAGCGTGCCGCATGACGCACCGTCGGCTCTCCACCGGGGTGGCCGGCCGCGCCCGGGCCCGGCGGCTGGGATCATCGGCGACATGACCGCCCCGGAGCCGACCGGCACCCGGCGGGCGGTCCCGTCCGCCAGGGAGGCACTCCGTGACCGAGCAGCCCGCCGGCGCCGAACTCGCCCGCAAGCTGACCGCCGCGCTGCGCGGCGAGGTCCGCTTCGGTGCGGCCGAGCGCACGGTGTACAGCCACGACGCCTCCAACTACCGGCAGCTGCCGCTCGGCGTGGTCAAACCCGCCGACGCCGACGACGTCCGCGCCGCGCTCGCGCTCTGCCGGGAGCACGGCGTGCCGGTGGTCGCCCGCGGCGCCGGCACCAGCGTCGGCGGCCAGGCCGTCGGCCCCGGCGCGGTGGTGCTCGACTTCCGCCGCCACCTCCACCGGGTGCGGTCCGTCGATCCGGACCGCCGGACCGCCCGGGTGGAGCCCGGCACGGTGCTGGACGACCTTCAGGCCGCCGCCCGCCCGTACGGGCTGCGCTTCGGCCCGGACCCGTCCACCCACAGCCGGTGCACCCTCGGCGGCATGATCGGCAACGACTCCTGCGGCGCCCACTCGGTGGTCTGGGGGCGCACCAGCGACAACGTGGAGTCCCTGGACCTGCTGCTCGCCGACGGCACCGAGCTGACCGTCGGCGGGCCGCTCTCCCCCGCGGAGCGCGGGCGGCTGCGCGCGCTGCCCGGCCCGGCGGGCGCCCTGCACCGCGCCCTCCAGGACCTCGCCGAGCAGAACCTGGCCACCCTGCGCCAGGGCATGCCCGACCTGCCGCGCCGCACCTCCGGCTACGCGCTGGACGCCCTGCTGCCCGAACGCGGCTACGACCTCGCCCGCGCGCTCACCGGCACCGAGGGCACCTGCGCGCTGCTGCTCGGCGCCACCGTCCGACTGGTGGAACCGCCCGCGGCCCGCGCGCTGGTGGTGGCCGGCTACCCGGACGAGACGGCCGCCGCCGACGCCGTGCCCGCGCTGCTGCCGCTGCGCCCGCTCACCGTGGAGGGCATGGCGAGCGACCTGATCGCCGCCCTGGTCGCCTCCGGCCGCCGCCCGCAGGCACTGGACCGGCTGCCGGCCGGCGACTGCTGGCTGTTCATGGAGACCGGTGGCGCGACCGCGGCCGAGGCGCTGGAGGCCGCCCGCGCCCTCGCGGCGGCCGTCGGCCGCGAGCGCGGCGCCACCGCCGCCGTGGTCACCGACCCCGGCGAGCAGCGCCAGCTCTGGGGCGTACGGGAGGCCGGCGCCGGGATCGTCACCCGCCTCCCCGGCGGCGGCGAGGCCTGGCCCGGCTGGGAGGACTCCGCCGTCCCGCCCGAGCGGCTCGGCGACTACCTGCGCGACCTGCGCTCGCTGCTGCGCCGGCACGGGCTGCGCGGCGTCCCGTACGGGCACTTCGGCGAGGGGTGCGTGCACCTGCGGATCGACTTCCCGCTGACCGTGCCGCGCGGCGGCGGCGTGTTCCGGGACTTCATGGAGCAGGCGGCCGACCTGGTGGTCGGGTACGGCGGATCGCTCTCCGGCGAGCACGGCGACGGCCAGGCCAGGGCCGAGCTGCTGCCGCGGATGTACCCGCCGGCGGTCATCGACCTGTTCGGCCGGTTCAAGCGGATCTGGGACCCGGCGGGTCTGCTCAACCCCGGCAACCTGGTCGACCCGCGCCGGCTCGACGCCGACCTGCGCTTCGACGGACCGGTGCGCGACCTGCCGCTCGCGCTGCCGTACGAGCAGGACGACGGCAGCCTGCTCAAGGCGGTGCACCGCTGCGTCGGGGTGGCCAAGTGCGTGGACACCAGTACCGGGGTGATGTGCCCGAGCTACATGGCCACCGGCGAGGAGCGGCACTCCACCCGGGGCCGGGCCAGGCTGCTGGCGGAGATGCTGCGCGGCGAGGCGGTGCCCGACGGCTGGCGCTCGGAGGAGGTCCGGGAGGCGCTGGACCTCTGCCTGGGCTGCAAGGGCTGCGCGAGCGACTGCCCGGTCCATGTCGACATGGCGACCTACAAGGCCGAGTTCCTCCACCAGCACTACCGCCACCGGCTGCGCCCCGCCCCCCACCTCGCCCTGGGCTGGCTGCCGCTCTGGCTGCGCGGCACCGCCCGGGTGCCCGGCCTCGCCAACCGGCTGGCCCGCTCGCCCCTCGCCGGGCCGCTCAAGCGGCTCGCCGGCGTGGACGGCCGCCGGGCCGTCCCGGCGTTCGCACCGGAGACCTTCACCCGCTGGTTCCGCCGCCACCGCGCCGCGCGCCCCGCCCCGGCCGGCGGCCGGCGCGTCCTGCTCTGGCCGGACACCTTCGCCGAGCACCTCCAGCCCGAGGTGCTCCGGGCGGCCGTGGAGGTGCTGGAGCACCTGGGCTTCGCGGTGGAGCTCCCGACCGGGCCGGTCTGCTGCGGCCTGACCTGGATCTCCACCGGTCAGCTGGACACCGCCCGGCGGGTGATGCGGCGCAGCCTGCGCGCCCTGCCCCCGGACGTCCCGGTGGTCGGCCTGGACCCGAGCTGCACCGCCACCCTGCGCGAGGAACTGCCCAAGCTGCTCGGCGCGGCGGGCCGGCCGGTCGCCGGGCGCACCCGGACCTTCGCCGAGTTCCTGGACGAGTTCGCGGCCGACCTGGAGCTGCCGCAGGTGGGCGGGACGGCGATCACCCAGACGCACTGCCACCAGCACGCCGTCCTGGGCACCGAGGCCGACCGCCGGATCGACGCCCGGATCGGGCTGGCGAACCGGGTGCTGGACTCGGGCTGCTGCGGACTGGCCGGGAACTTCGGTTTCGAGCGCGGCCACTACGAGGTCTCGGTCGCGGTGGCGGAGCGTGTGCTGCTGCCCGAGGTCCGGGCCGCGGCCCCCGGGACGGTGCTGCTCGCCGACGGTTTCAGCTGCCGGACGCAGATCGACCAGCTGGCGGACGGCCGCCGCGCGCTGCACCTGGCCGAGCTGCTCCGCCGGGCCCTCGACGAGTAGGGCCGGCGGGTACCGGGGCCGGTACCCGCCGGGCCCGGGCCCCGAGCCCGGCGGGCCGGGTCAGGCGCCCACGTACTGCGCGAGGTGCTGGCCGGTGAGGGTGGACCGGGCGGCGACGAGGTCGGCGGGCGTGCCCTCGAAGACGATCCGGCCGCCGTCGTGCCCGGCGCCGGGGCCGAGGTCGATGATCCAGTCGGCGTGGGCCATGACCGCCTGGTGGTGCTCGATGACGATGACCGACTTGCCGGAGTCGACCAGCCGGTCGAGCAGGCCCAGCAGCTGCTCGACGTCGGCGAGGTGGAGCCCGGTGGTCGGCTCGTCGAGGATGTACACACCGCCCTTGTCCGCCATGTGGGTGGCCAGCTTGAGCCGCTGCCGCTCGCCACCGGACAGCGTGGTGAGCGGCTGGCCGAGCGTGAGGTAGCCGAGCCCGACGTCGGCGAGCCGGTCGAGGATCCGGTGCGCGGCCGGCGTCCGCGCCTCACCGTCGCCGAAGAACTCCTCGGCCTCGGTCACCGACATCGCGAGCACCTCGCTGATGTCGCGGCCCCCGAGCCGGTACTCCAGCACCGACGCGTCGTACCGCCTCCCCTCGCAGTCCTCGCAGGTGGTGGCGACGCCGGCCATCATCGCCAGGTCGGTGTAGACGACGCCGGCGCCGTTGCAGGTGGGGCACGCGCCCTCGGAGTTGGCGCTGAACAGCGCCGGCTTCACCCCGTTGGCCTTCGCGAAGGCCTTGCGGATCGGGTCGAGCAGCCCGCTGTACGTCGCCGGGTTGCTCCGCCGCGAGCCGCGGATGGCGCCCTGGTCGACCGAGACCACCCCCTCGCCCGCGGCCCCGGACAGCCGTGCGAGCGACCCGTGCACGAGCGAGCTCTTGCCGGATCCGGCGACACCGGTGATGACGGCGAGCACCCCGAGCGGGATGTCGACGTCGACGTCGCGCAGGTTGTTCGCCGTCGCGCCGCGGACCTCCAGCGCGCCGTCGGGCTTGCGCACCGTCTCCTTGAGCAGCACCCGGTCGTCGAGGTGGCGGCCGGTGACGGTGCCGGCGGCCCGCAGCTCGTCGAACGTGCCCTCGAAGCAGACCGTGCCGCCGCCCGTACCCGCGCCGGGGCCGAGGTCGACGACGTGGTCGGCGATCGCGATCGTCTCCGGCTTGTGCTCCACCACGAGCACGGTGTTGCCCTTGTCCCGCAGCCGCAGCAGCAGGCCGTTCATCCGCTGGATGTCGTGGGGGTGCAGCCCGATGGTGGGCTCGTCGAAGACGTAGGTGACGTCGGTGAGCGAGGACCCGAGGTGGCGGATCATCCTGACGCGCTGCGCCTCGCCGCCCGACAGGGTGCCCGCGGGCCGGTCGAGCGCGAGGTAGCCGAGGCCGATCTCCGCGAACGAGTCGAGCGTGTGCTGCAGCGAGGCGAGCAGCGGCGCCACCGACGGCTCGTCGACGCCGCGGACCCACTCGGCCAGGTCGCTGATCTGCATCGCGCAGGCGTCGGCGATGCCGATCCCGCCGATCTTCGAGGACCGGGCGCCCTCGTTCAGCCGGGTGCCGTCGCAGTCGGGGCAGGTGGTGAAGGTGACCGCCCGGTCCACGAACTCCCGGATGTGCGGCTGCATCCCCTCCCGGTCCTTGGCCAGCATCGACTTCTGGATCCGCGGGACCAGCCCCTCGTACGTCATGTTGATGCCCGCGATCTTCATCCTGGTGGGCTCGCGGTACAGGAAGTCGTGCAGCTCCTTCTTGGTGAACCGGCGGATCGGCTTGTCCGGGTCGAAGAAGCCGGACTCGGCGTAGAGCCGGGAGTTCCAGCCGCCCCCGGTGTAGCCAGGGGCGGTGATCGCGCCCTCGGACAGCGACTTGGAGTCGTCGTAGAGCTGGCCGAGGTCGATGTCGGAGACCGAGCCCCGGCCTTCGCAGCGCTGACACATGCCGCCGGTGATGCTGAAGCTGCGCCGCTCCTTGACGGTCTGTCCGCCGCGTTCCAGGGTGACCGCGCCCGCCCCGCTGATCGAGGCGACGTTGAAGGAGAACGCCTTGGGCGAGCCGATGTGCGGCTTGCCGAGCCGGCTGAAGAGGATGCGCAGCATCGCGTTGGCGTCGGTGGCGGTGCCGACGGTGGAGCGGGGGTCGGCGCCCATCCGCTGCTGGTCGACCAGGATCGCGGTGGTCAGCCCTTCGAGGACGTCGACCTCGGGCCGCGCCAGCGTCGGCATGAACCCCTGGACGAAGGCGCTGTAGGTCTCGTTGATCAGTCGCTGGGACTCCGCGGCGATGGTGCCGAACACCAGGGAGCTCTTGCCGGAGCCGGAGACGCCGGTGAACACCGTCAGCCGGCGCTTCGGGATCTCGATGCTGACGTCCTTGAGGTTGTTCACACGCGCGCCGTGCACGCGGATCAGGTCGTGGCTGTCGGCGGTGTGCGGCGAAGGCGACTGCGCGCCGGTCCTCGTGGCCTTGCTCATCGTGTCTCCATCTGTGGGGCGGGCCGCCTGCGCGGTGCCCTTCGGCTTCGCCCGGATCGATCCGACCAGTGTCGAGCAGCACGCCCGGTGCCTGCGAGTCGGCGCGGTCGCGGCGGCGGTCCGCCGTCCACCGGTGCGGTGCTTCCCATGGCGGCCACGCTAGCGGGGGCGCGGGGGCCGGCGCTTCTCGAATCCTGATCGACGGCCGCCGGGTTCGGCGGGCCGTGCGGCGCGCTGCCGCGGGCGGGGCCGGCGCGGCGCTGTCGCGAGCGGGTGCGGCGGGGCGACGCCGGCGCACGCCCGGGCCGGGTCGGGCGCGCGGAGTGTGCGGTCCGGACCGCCCGCGCCCCGTTCGCCACCGCCAGCAGATGTCAGGACTTTTCAACTTCAATCATTAAACGACAATCCACCCAACGTTCTGACCCGTCGTCAGGGCACCTCCTACGCTGTGCACGGCTCCGGGGGGACGCACACCTCCCGTCGGAGCCGCCCATTCCGAAAGTGATGAGCCCCGGAGGCTTCTGTGAGGACACGTCGTTCGATCCGCACACCCTGGACGGCCCTGTTGGCGACAGGACTGACCGTGGGGGCGCTGGTGACGTGCCCGGCCGGCACGGCGTTCGCGGACGCACCGCCCACCGTGACCAGCACCATCGAGGTGGGCCCGTACCCCGCCGGGGTCGCGGTGCTGCCCGACGGCACCCAGGCGTACGTCACCAGCCAGAGCACCGGCGCACTCAAGGTGATCGACACGGCCTCCGGCGCCGTCGCCGCCACCGTGGAGACCGGATCGGGCTCGTACGCGGTCGCCGTCGCCCCGGACGGCCGGCACGCCTACCTCACCCATGCGACCGAGAACACCGTCAGCGTGGTCGACACCGCCCAGCGCACGGTCGGCGCCACCGTCCCGGTCGGCGCCGGCCCCTTCGACGTGGTCGTCGCCCCGGACGGCGGGCACGCCTACGTCAGCAACGCCGACGCCAACACCGTCAGCGTGATCGACACCGCCACCAACGCGGTGAGCGCCACCGTCCCCGTCGGCGCCGAGCCGCACGGGCTGGCGCTCTCCCCCGACGGCCAGAAGCTGTACGTCGCCGACCCCGGTGACAAGGCCGTGCAGGTCATCGACACCGCGACCAACACCGTCGCCGCCACCATCACCGTCCCGAACACGCCCTTCGACGTGGCCGTCACGCCCGACGGGAACCGGCTCTACACCGCCAACTGGGACGACCACAGCATCGGGGTGATCGACACCGCCGCCGGGGCCGTCGTCGGTTCCGTCGCCGTGGGCGCCAACCCGCTGGCCGTCACCGTCTCCCCCGACGGCCGGCAGGCTTTCGTCAGCAACTACGACGACAACACGGTGAGCGTCGTCGCGACGGCCGACAACACCGTCACCGCCACCCTCCCGGTCGGCGCCAACCCGTACGGCCTGGCCATCACCCCCGACGGCAAGCGCGGCTACCTGGCCGACTTCGGCGCCGGCGCGGTGACCGTGCTGACCATCCCCCGTCCCACCCCGACCGTCACCGCGATCGCCCCCGCGACCGGCCCGGCCAGTGGCGGCACCGCCGTCACCGTCACCGGCACCAACCTCGCCGGAGCCACCGCCGTGACCTTCGGCACCACCGCGGCCAGCGCCCTCTCCTGCACCGCCACCAGCTGCACCGCCACCGCACCCGCAGGCACGATCGGCACCGTCGACGTCCGGGTCACCACCCCCGACGGCGTCACCCCCGTCGTCCCGGACGACCGCTTCACCTACACCGGCCCGACCGTCACCGCGATCGCCCCCGCGACCGGCCCGGCCAGTGGCGGCACCGCCGTCACCGTCACCGGCACCAACCTCGCCGGAGCCACCGCCGTGACCTTCGGCACCACCGCAGCCAGCGCCCTCTCCTGCACCGCCACCAGCTGCACCGCCACCGCACCCGCAGGCACGATCGGCACCGTCGACGTCCGGGTCACCACCCCCGACGGCGTCACCCCCGTCGTCCCGGGCGACCGCTTCACCTACACCGGCCCGACCGTCACCGCGATCGCCCCCGCGACCGGCCCGGTCAGCGGCGGCACCGCCGTCACCGTCACCGGCACCAACCTCGCCGGAGCCACCGCCGTGACCTTCGGCACCACCGC
>NZ_JBHUSG010000042.1:76212-100149 GCF_042673745.1 Kitasatospora sp. NPDC057015 | reverse complement strand
GGGGGGTACCGCACACCGTGGGTGCGGTACGCCCCGGTCGGCCGTTCCCGGGGGCCGGCGCGTGGACCGTCAGGCCGGCGCGGGAGCCGGGGCGAGCAGGACGAAGTCGGCGCCGTTCGGGTCCAGGCAGACGGCGAGCCGGCCGACGCCCTCGGCGTCCTCGGGGCCCATCTGGACGCTGCCGCCGTTGCCGGTGACCTTGGCCACCGAGGCGTCGCAGTCCGCGGTGGCGAAGACCGGGTGCCAGTAGGCCTTGCCGCCGGTCGCCTGGAGGAACTGCGGCGGGAGCTCCATCAGGCCGCCGTGCATCCGCTCGGGGGGCAGCCCGCCCGGGGTGATCAGCGTGTAGGTGCCCTCGTTGCCGCCGGGCATCGGCTGGTCCTGGTAGGTCCAGCCGAACACGGAGCCGTAGAAGGCCCGGGCGGCCTTGGAGTCGGTGGTGTACAGCTCGATCCAGCTGAGGCTGCCGGCCGCGTCCACCGTCTCCAGGGCGCCCCCGGTGCCGGGCTGCCAGACGGCGAACTGCCCGCCCTGCGGGTCGGTCAGCTGGGCCAGCCGGCCCCCGTCCGGGATGTCGAACGGGGCCGCGCGCACCGTACCCCCGGCCTTCGTCACGGTCTGGGCCGTGGCCTCGGCGTCGGGCGTCTGGAAGTAGACCATCCAGGCCGAGCGGGCGCCCTCCTCGGTGAGCTTCCCGATCGCGGCGACGGTCTTGCCGTCCAGTCTGAAGACGCCGTATCCGTCCGCCTCCTCGCCGTAGGACTGGAATTCCCAGCCGAAGACCGCGCTGTAGAACCCGGCCGTCGCCGTGACGTCCGCGGCGCCCAGGTCGAGCCAGCACGGGGAGCCGGGAACGAAGTCAGTGGTGATCATGATGATTCCCTTCGGGTGTCCCTTGCCCAGTCAGGGTTGCATCGGACGGCGGCGCCCGCCCGTCACCCGGGGCAGCCGGGGGACGGGCGGGGCGGGTCGGATCGGGGCGGCGGACCGGCGCCGGCGGGCCGGCGAGTCGTCGGGACGTTCGGTGAAGGGGGTGGGACGGCCTCCTGGAGGGAGCGCTCCCCGGCGGGGCGGGAGGCGCCGCCGGGGAACGGGCCGCGGGGGCCGCAGCCCGGCCCCCGCTCGGGTCAGCCGCGCGGGAGCACCAGCGACTGGACCTCCGGCAGGTGCCGCCAGTCGCTGGACACGATGCTGGCGTGCGCGGTGGCCAGCTGGGTGGCCCGCGTACGGGCCTGCTCGGCGGTCGGGTCGGTGGCGCTGATGGCCGGCGCGACGTTCTGCGCGTCGGTCATCACCAGCAGGTAGTGGCGGGCGTCGTACCACGCGGTGTCGATCCCCGCGACGTAGGCCGCCGCGTCACCGTCGAAGACGACGAACCACGGACGGATCGAGGTCTCGGAGTACTGCCCGCGCGGGTCGCCGGAGGCGGCGCCGTGCACCACCGGGAACACCTGGGCGCGCGCTATCTGCCCGGCCGACGCGAGGTCGCGCAGGTAGCGGGAGTACTCGACGTCGGTGTGCAGGGTGTCGAAGGGGTTCTGCTCCTCCACCGTGCCCGGGATGACGTCCAGCAGGACGCGCCCGGCGAGCGCGGCCCGGCTCGGCCAGTTGCCCGCGCGGGCGGCGTCGTCCAGGGTCGCGTACGCACCGCCGCCGGGCTTCGCCAGCAGGTCGGCCGGCCGGAAGACGGCACTGCCGAGGTGGGCCGCGATCAGGGCGTCGAGCTGCGCCGGGCCCATGCCGCGGTTGCCCGCGAAGCCGCCCTTCAGTTCGAGCTTGACCACCAGCGGGCCCGCCGTCGGGTGGGCGCCGAGCCAGACCCGGATGTCGTCCAGGCAGGTTTCGAGGTTCTTGTTGGCGCCGCCGGTGTAGAGCTGCGCCGGGGTGCTGGCGCTGACGCAGTTGTTGGCGTTGCCGAGCGGGTTGGAGTGGCTGACCTTCCACTCCTTGGTGACGGTGTCCGTCCAGGCGTCCAGCTCGATCATCCCGGTGCCGGTGTCCAGGGCCTGCGCGAGGAAGGGGAAGGCGGCCGGGTCGTAGGTGTTGTGGAGGCCGACGGTGGTCGCGGAGCCGAACGGCAGGTCCGCCGGTCCGGCGGCACCCGCCTCGGCGGGGGCGGCGAAGGTGGCCGCGGTGGCGGCCAGGACCAGGGTGGCGGCGGCGATGATGCGGCGTACGGACACGGTGTCTCCTCGTCAGATGCCGGGACGGCTGCGCAAGCCTGGTCCATCCGAGCGGATTCGAGGTGACATGACAAGAAATTCTCCTGACACCCTGTCGAAAAATTTCGGGCGAGTCGGGAGAGCGTGCTCCCCGCGGGCGAACCGCGTCCGGCGCGGGCGGAGTTCACGGCGGTCGCTCCCGGAGCGGGTTCGCGGCGGAGGTCCGCGGCGGGCGCCGTCCGCAACGCGTCGACCCGGCCGGCGGGAGTGCCGGGCCGGGTCGACGCCGTGCGGACGGGGTGGGGCGGTGGGGGGTGCCGTCCCGTCAGGCGGGGCAGCGGCAAGCGCAGCGGTGTCGGTGCCGGCGCCGGGTCAGCCCGCAGGCGTCCTCACCGGACCCGCCGGGTCAGCCCGCTGCGCCCTGCGCGGACCCGACGGCCTCGCCGAACCACCGGGTCAGCGTGGTGGGGTGGGTGATCGCGGTGCCGACGACCACCGCGAACGCCCCCGCCGCCAGCGCCGCCCGGGCCTGGGCGGGCGTGTGGATCCGGCCCTCGGCGATCACCGGGACGTCGAGCAGCCCGGCCAGCCGATGGACGAGGTCCAGGTCGGGGCCCTCGGTCCGGGGCGCGGCCCCGGTGTACCCGGCCAGCGTGGTGCCGACCAGGTCGGCGCCGAGTTCGGCCGCCCGTACCCCCTCCGCCGCCGTCGCCACGTCGGCCATCACCAGTCGACCGGCCGCGTGCACCGCGTCGATCGACTCCGCCAACGGGCGGCCGTCCGGCCGCGGCCGGTCGGTGGCGTCCAGGGCCACGACGTCCGCGCCGGCCCCGGCGACCGCGACGGCGTGGTCGGCGGTGGGCGTGATGTAGACCCCTTCGGCGCCGTCCTTCCAGAGCCCGATCAGCGGTACCCCGGTGACCGCGCGGATCGCTGACAGGTCGTCCAGGCCCTGGGCGCGGATGCCCGCGGCGCCGCCCTCGATCACGGCCAGTGCCATCCGGCGCATCGCGTCCGGATCGCGCAGCGGCTCCCCGGGGTAGGCCTGGCAGGAGACGATCAGTCGGCCGCGCAGGCGCTCCAGCAGGGCGGCGCTCACGCGGCCACCGCCCAGCCGAGCCGGGCCGCGCCGACCACGGCGGCCGACTGGCCGAGGGCGCCGGGCCGTACCGCCAGGCCGCGCAGCGGCGGCAGCAGTTCGGCCTCGACGGCGGCCCGAAGGGGCCCCCACCAGCTCTCGCCGCAGCGGCTGACCCCGCCCCCGATCAGCACGACGTCCGGGTCCAGCACGTTGGCCAGCCCGCCGACGGCCCGGCCGAGCGCGGTGGCACCCGCCGCCAGGACGGCCCGGGCCGGCTCGTCGCCGGCCTCCGCGGCGGTGGCGACCTCGTCCAGCCGGCGGGTGCCGGGCACGCCGCCCCGGCGCAGGTACTCCGCGAGCAGCGCCGGGCCGGAGGCGACCACCTCCAGATGGCCCGTGCCGCCGCAGGTGCAGTCGAGGCCCGCGGCGGCGGCCGACGGGACGTGTCCGACGTGCCCGGCCGCGGCGTGCGCCCCGTGGTGGATCCGGCCGTCGAGCACCAGCGAGCCGCCGACGCCGGTGCCCACCGCGACCAGCAGCACCGAGCGGCGGCCGGCCGCCGCGCCCGTCCAGGACTCGCCGAGGGCGTGCGCGTGCACGTCGTTGTCCACGGCGACCGGCACCCCGAGGAGGCCGCGCAGGGCGCCGCGCAGGTCGGTGCCGGCCCAGCCGGGCAGGGCGTCGGTGGCGGACAGGACGTAGCCGCCGGCCGGGTCGATCACCCCGGCGCTGCCGACGCCGACCGCCACCGGCCGGCCGTCCAGGGCGCGGACGGCGGCCGCGGCGGCCTCGATCACGGCGGCCGGCCCCTGGGCGGCCGGGGTGGGCACGGTGACGACCCGTCCGAGCCAGCCGTCCGCGCCGACCAGCCCGGCGGAGATCTTGGTGCCGCCGATGTCGAGTCCGGCCACCGTCGGCCCGGCCGCACCGCCCCGCGGCGGTCCGGCGGGCCCGTCGCCGGCAGCGGTCGCCCTCATCGCAGGCCCGCCGCGTCGAGCAGCCGCCCGATCGCGGCGGTCTCGGCCCGGTCGAGCCGTCGCATGGGCTCGCTCATCACGTTGGTGGCGATCACGCCGCGCAGCATCAGCGCGGTCTTGAAGGCGCCGAGCCCGGCGGCCGTGCCCGAAGTCCCCTGAGCGACGAAGACCATCTCGAAGAGCCGCGCCAGCCGGTCCTGCTCGGCCTTGGCGGTCGCCCAGTCCCCGGCGCCGGCAGCCGCCACCAGCCGGGTGTAGCCGAGCGGGTCGACGTTCGCGAGCCCGGGGACGGCGCCGTCCGCGTCGCCCAGCAGCATTGCGTCCACGACCACCTCGTGGCCGGTCAGCACCGAGAAGCCGGGCAGCGAGGCCGCCCCCAGGGCGAGCCGGCGGAACCCCACGTCGTCCCCGCTGGAGTCCTTGATCCCGGTCAGCACACCGTCGGCGGCGAGCTTCAGGACGAGCTCGGTGTCGAGCTTGCTGTGCACGCAGACCGGCACGTCGTAGGCGAACAGCGGCAGCTCCACGGCCTCGGCGATCAGCCGGAAGTGCCGGTCGATCTCGGTGGGGTGGGTGCGGGTGTAGAAGGGGGCGGTGGCGACGACGGCGTCCGCACCGAGCTTGCGGGAGATCTCGCCGCGCTCGATCACCCGGCTGGTGGTGGTCTCGATCGCACCGGCGATCACCGGGACCTGGCCGGCGTTCGCGCCGACGATGATCTCCAGTACCCGGCTGCGCCGGTCCTCGGTGAGGTAGGCGGTCTCGCTGGAGCTGCCGAGTGCGAACAGGCCGCTCACACCGCCCTCCAGGAGGAAGCCGACCAGTCGCTCCAGCGATGCCCGGTCGATCTCGCCGTCGGCGGTCAGCGGGGTGACGACCGGGGGGATGACGCCGGTGTAGGTCGCCTGGCGGGCGGTCATGAGGTGCTCCTTGCGAGGGGTTCGGGGTGGACGCAGTGAAAGCGGTGCCCGTCGGGGCCGGCCGGCGCGGGGAAGGCCACGGCGCAGGCGTCGTCCGCCTTCCAGCAGCGGGTGGCGAACGGGCAGCCGGGCGGCGGGTTGGTCGCGGACGGCACGGGGCCGGTCAGCACGATCCGCTCGGTGTCGCTCAGCAGGCTGGGCGTCGCCGAGAGCAGCGCCTTGGTGTACGGGTGGGCGGGCGTCCCGGCGACCTCGGCGGCCGGGCCCTGTTCGACGATCCGGCCGAGGTAGAGCACGGCGAGGCGGTCCGCCAGGTAGCGGACGGTCTGGATGTCGTGCGAGATGAAGACCATCCCGAGGCCGAGCCGGGCCCGCAGGTCGACCAGCAGGTTGAGCACCTGGGCGCGGACGGAGACGTCCAGCGCGCTGGTCGGCTCGTCGGCGACGATCAGCTCGGGCTCCAGCGCCAGCGCACGGGCGATCGCGACCCGCTGGCGCTGGCCGCCGGAGAGCCCGCCGGGCAGCGAGCGCACGGTGTGGGCGGGCAGGCCGACCAGGTCGAGCAACTCCTCGACCCGCTCCTCGCGCTGCCGCTCGGTGCCGCGCCGGTGGACGTCCAGCGGGTCGCGCAGGATGCGGCCGACCGGCAGCCGGGGGTTGAGCGCGGTGGACGGGTCCTGGAACACCACGCCGACGGAGCTGCCGAACTCGGCGCGCCGGCGGGCACCGGGCATGCTCCAGAGGTCCTCGCCGCGGAAGGCGACGGTGCCCTCGGTGGGCCGCTGCAGGCCGGTCAGCACCCGGGCCAGGGTGGACTTGCCGCAGCCGGACTCGCCGACCAGGCCGATGATCTCGCCCTTGCGGACCTCCAGCGAGGTGTCGGTCAGCGCGTGCACCCGGTCGCGGCGCAGCAGGCCGCCGCTGCGGGCCCGGTGGCGGACGTGCACCCCGTCCAGGCGGAGCATCGGCTGCTCCGCGGCGGTCGCGGTGCCGGTGCCGGTCGCGGTCGCGGTGGCCGTGGTTTCGACGGTCGGGTTCGGGGCGGGGGCGGGCGCACTCATCGGGCACTCCCTTCGAGGACCGCCGCAGCGGGGTGGTGGCAGGCGAAGCGGTGGTCATCGGCGCCGGCACCGCCCGCCGTGGCCGGGGGCGGGGTGCTGCGGCACAGCTCGGTGGCGGCGGCGCAGCGGGAGGCGAACCGGCAGCCGGCGCCGAAGCGTTGCGGCGGCGGGACGACTCCGGGGATCTGGTGCAGCCGTTCGGCGCCCGCCTCCAGCGAGACGACCGAACCCAGCAGGCCCCGGGTGTAGTGGTGGGTCGGGTCGGTGAGCACCGCGCGGGTGGAGCCCAGCTCGGCCAGCTGGCCGGCGTACATCACGGCGACCCGGTGGGCGAGGTCGCCGACCAGTGCCAGGTCGTGCGAGACCAGCACCATGGCGAAGCCGAGCTCGTCGCGCAGTCGCACCAGCAGCTCGACGATCTGGGCCTGCACGGTGACGTCCAGGGCCGTGGTCGGCTCGTCGGCGATCAGCAGCCTCGGGTCCCGGGAGAGGGCCATCGCGATCAGCACGCGCTGGCGCTGGCCGCCGGAGAGCTCGTGCGGGTAGCTGCGCAGGGTGCGCTCGGGGGAGAGGCCGACCAG
The DNA here is from genome assembly GCF_042673745.1 of Kitasatospora sp. NPDC057015. Classification (NCBI taxonomy): domain Bacteria; kingdom Bacillati; phylum Actinomycetota; class Actinomycetes; order Kitasatosporales; family Streptomycetaceae; genus Kitasatospora; species Kitasatospora sp. NPDC057015. The sequence continues at coordinate 93,367 of NZ_JBHUSG010000042.1, read as the reverse complement.
CTCCAGCAGTTCGGCCGGGGTCCGGGTGCCGCCCCGCGAGGTGAGCTGGCGCAGCTGCCTGCCGACCAGCATGGACGGGTTCAGCGAGGACAGGGCGTCCTGGTAGACCATGGCGATCTCCGGGCCGAGCAGCGCGTGGCGCTCCTTGGCGGGCATCGTCAGCAGGTCCCGGCCGCGGTACTCGATCCGCCCCGTGGCCTCGGCGCCCCGGGCCAGCAGGCCCATGACCGCGAGACTGGTGATGCTCTTGCCGCATCCCGACTCGCCGACCAGGCCGAGGGTCTCGCCCGCCCGGACGGTGAAGGAGATCCCGTCGACCACGGCCGTCGAGCCGTACCGGTCGGGGAACCGGATCGAGAGGTCGCGCACCGAGAGCAGCACGGAAGCGTCCGCGGGCACCGGGCGGATCCGGGCGGGTCGGGAGTCGACCCGCTCGGCGAGCCGGCGCAGCGCGGTGACGGCGGCGGCGTCCGCCGCCTCGCCGGCCGGCCGGTCCGCGGCCGGCGCGGGCGCCGGTGTCGGTGCCGGGAGGGTGCCCGGCGTCGGGAGGGTGGCGGGAGCCGCCGAGGCGTCGGTGAGGCCCTCGGCCAGGATGTTCAGGGCCAGGACGGTGACCAGGATCGCCAGGCCGGGGAAGAGCGTGGCCCACCAGCCGCCGGCCAGCAGGATCTTCTGCCCGTAGGAGAGGATGTTGCCCCAGCTGGGGTTCGGGTCCTGCACGCCGGCGCCGATGAACGACAGGCTCGCCTCGAAGATGATCGCCTCCGCGACCAGTACGGTGGCGAACACCATGACGGGGGCGGCGCAGTTGACGGCCACGTGCCGGAGCACGATGTGGTGCCGGCGGGCGCCGATCACCTTCTCGGCCGCGACGTAGTCCTCCCCGTACTGGGACTGGACGTTGGCGCGCACCACCCGGGTGAGCATGGGCACGTAGACGAAGGCGATGGTGAGCACCAGGATCGGCACGCTCTTGCCGAACACCGTCACCAGCACGGCGGCCAGCGCGATCGGCGGGAACGCCATCACGACGTCCAGGACCCGCATCACGGACTCGTCGCCCCACTTGCGGCTGGTCGCGGCGAGGGAGCCGAGCACGGCGCCGGCCAGCAGCGCCACGGCGGTGGCGCCGAGGCCGATCACCAGCGAGTAGCGGGCGCCGCCGACCACCCGGGCGAGGACGTCCCGCCCGGCGCGGTCGGTGCCGAACCAGTGCTCCCCGCCGGGGGCCTGCACGGGGATGCCGGTGGCCAGCGGGTCCTGCGTGAACAGCGGCCCGAGGACGGCGCCGAGCGCGACGAACAGGAGCACGCCGGCGGCGAGCCGGGAGGAGAACGGCAGCCGGCGGAACCTGATGCCGGGGCGGGCCAGGCTGCGGAGGAATCGGATACGCATCTCAGACCGTCCTGACGCGCGGGTTGACGAGCAGTACGAGCAGGTCGGCGATCACGTTGACGACCAGGAAGACGACGGCGATGGTGAGCACGGTGCCCTGGACGAGGGCGACGTCGCCGCCGGTGGTGCCCTCCAGGATCAGCTTGCCCATGCCCGGGAGGTCGAAGATGGTCTCGATCACCACGGCGCCGCTGAGCAGGTAGCCGACCCGCAGGCCGAGCACGGTCAGCGGGGTGACCATCGCGTTGCGCAGCACGCCGCGGACGACCACGCCGCGCGGCAGGCCGTTGCCGGTGGCGGTGCGCACGTAGTCGCGGTCCAGTTCGGCGACCATCGAGGTGCGGACCAGGCGGGCCAGTGAGGCGGCGACCGGCACGGCGAGCGAGACGGCGGGCAGGATCATGGTGCTCAGCCAGCCGCCGAAGTCGTCGGCGGGGTTGGTGTAGCCGCCGGTCGGGAAGATCTCCCGGCGCAGCGCGAGTTCCTGGATCAGCATGATGCCCAGCCAGAAGGACGGCACGGCGATGCCGGCGATGGACAGCACCCGGGTCAGCTGGTCGGGCCAGCGGTCCCGGTAGAGGGCGCCGGTGACGCCGAGCAGCAGCGCCAGGACGACCGCGATGAGCAGGCCGAGCAGGGTGAGTTGCAGGGTGAGCGGGAAGGCCGTGGCGATCCGGTCGGCGACCGGCTGGCTGGGCGGCACCGTCTTGCCGAGGTCCAGGTGCAGCAGGTTGCCGAGGAAGCGGAAGTAGCGGACGGGCAGCGGGTCGTTGAGCCCGTTGGCGTCGGCGAAGGCGGCGCGGGCCTCGGCGGTGGCGCCCTCACCGAGGGCGTTGTAGGCCGGGTCCGCGGGGGAGAACTGCAGGACGACGAAGACCAGCAGGGTCACGCCGAGGACCATCGCCGGCAGGATCGCGACGCGCCGCAGCGCGAGCCGGAGGAAAGCGAGCATCGTTCAAGTCCCTTGATTTGCGGGGGAGGGGAGGGCGGCCGCCCCGGGGCGGGGGCGGCCGCGTCCCGGTCACGCGGTGCTGACGTCCAGGAAGGACAGGCCGGTCGTCGGCAGCGGCTTGAAGCCGGTGAGGGTCTTCGGGTTCCAGGCGGTCGGCAGCTTGCGGTGCAGCACCGGGTAGAGCGGCACCTCGTCGGCGACCAGGTCCATGGCCTGCTGCCAGAGCTTGGCCTGGGTGTCCTTGTCGCCGGACTTCGCGGCCTGGTCGAGCAGGCCGGTCAGCTGGGTGTCCTGGGCGGAGCCGGCCCAGCGGAACCGCTTGGTGGGCCAGGTGCCGACGTAGAACCAGCGCATCAGCAGGTCGACGTCGTTGCCGAACACCGAGGGGTCGCCGGGGGCGGCCATCACCTGGAACTCGCCGGCGTCGATCTTCTTGTACTGGCCGGAGGAGTCGCCGATGTCGAGGGTGGTCCGCACGCCGACGGCGTCCCAGCTCTCCTTGACGAGGGGGGCGATGTCGGCGACCCAGCCGGTGTTGGTGGTCATCAGGGTGAGCGACAGGCCGCTGCCGACCCCGGCGGCGGCGAGCAGCGCCTTGGCCTTCTCCGGGTCGTGGGAGTAGACGGTGGACGCCTTGTGGTAGTCCGGGTGGGTGGGCTGGAGGTAGCCGGAGGCGGGGGTGCCGTTGCCGAACATCGCGGTCGAGATGATCTTGTCGATGTCGAGCGCGTAGTGCAGCGCCTGCCGCACCCGCTTGTCGTCGAAGGGCTTCGCCGAGCAGTTGAACATCAGGAAGAGGTTCCCGAAGGACTGCACGGAGTCGACGGTGGCCTTGCCCTTGACGCCCGCGACGTCGACGTACGGGACGTCCTCGATGGCGGCGACCCGCCCGGAGACCAGGGCGCTCACCCGGGCCGTCGAGTCGGAGGTGAGCCGCCAGTTCATGGCCGCGGCCTTCGCCGGGCGCGGCCCGTTGTAGGCGTCCCAGCGCTTGAAGGTGATCTTGTCCTGACGGATCGCCTCGATCAGCTGGTAGGGCCCCGAGCCGACCGGCTTGGCGTCGAAGCCCTTGGGGTCGGCCTCGACGATCTTCCGGGGCACGATCCGGGCGACCGAGATCCGGGTCGGGAACAGCGGGAAGGCGTACTTCAGCTTGAACTCGACGGTGCTCGGGTCGACGGCGGTGACGCCTGCCAGGAAGGGCAGGAACTGCACCATCAGCGAGCTGTTGGCCGGGTCCAGGATCCGGGTGAAGCTGAACACCACGTCGTCGGCGGTGACCGGCGAGCCGTCGTGGAAGGTGGCACCCTGGCGCAGGGTGGCCCGGTAGGTGGTGTCGTCGACCTTCTTCGGCAGTTCGGTCGCGAGTGCCGGGTACGGCGCGCGGGTCACCGGGTCGAGGTCGACCAGCGACTCGAACACGTGCAGGTTGGCGGCGACGGGCGTGGCGCCGGAGGCGGTCATCGGGTCGAAGCCGCTGGAGAGGCTGTACGAGATGCCGGCCTCGATGGTGCCGTTGGCGTCGGCGGCGCCCGGGCTGCCCGCGGCACCGTCCGCGCCGGAGGTGGACGACGGGCCGCCGCAGGCGGACACCGTCCCGGCGATGGCGGCTGCGGCGGAGACCGCGCCGACCAGGCGGAGGAAGTTGCGGCGACCCACTTCGTCATGAAGCCGATCCAACACGGGGCGCTCCTCGGGGGCGGAGGGTGTGGGGGCGGATATTCGGACATCAGATGTCTGATGTCCGATGTGCTTGATAGGGTGTGAACCTAGTCGGACCAGGGAGAGGGGTCAAGAGGTGGCGAATCCGAATATGCCGGATTCCGGTGGGGTGCGGCCGCTGCGCCGGAAGACCGTCGCGGAGCAGATCAAGGACTACATCCTCGAGAACAGGTTGCGGCCGGGAGACCTGCTCCCCACGGAGAACGAGCTCTGCGCGGCGCTGGGCGCGAGCCGCTCCAGCGTGCGGGAGGCGGTCAAGACGCTCCATGCGCTGGACATCGTCGAGGTGCGCCACGGGCACGGCACCTATGTCGGCCGGCTCACCCTCTCCGCCCTGGTGGAAGGTCTTACCTTCCGTGGACTGCTCAGCCCGGACGGCGACTTCGCGGTGCTCTCCGACCTCGTGGACGTCCGCGAGCTGTTCGAGCGCGGGATGGCCGAGCGGATCATCGCCGGCCTGGACGCCGACCACCTGGACCGCCTGGACGCCCTGGTGGACGAGATGGGGGAGCGGATCGGTGCCGGTGAGGACATCGTCGAGTGCGATCGGCTGTTCCACTCCCTGCTGGTCGAGCCGGTGGGCAACGAGCTGGCCCGCCAGCTGTCGTCGGCCTGCTGGGATGTTTACGCAATCGTTGCCCCGCACCTCAACGTGATCACGGCACGTGACGAGATCGACACGATCGAGGCGCACCGGAACATGGTCCGCGCGGTGCGCGCCGTCGACGCGGGCGCCTTCGACCTGGCCGTACGGGCGCACTACGCGCCGGTGCGCCGGCGGATCGCGGCCGCCCGGGCACGCACCGCGGCGGACGGCTGACCAGCGCCTTCGCCCCCTCACTGTCGGCCGCCGGAGCCCAGCTCCGGCGGCCGACGGGCGTCCGTGGGCCCGATCCCGCCCGGGTGGAGGCGGATCGGTGCGGCCCGGGCGCCCTGGTGCGGCCGTCCCGCTCGGCCTCTTGACGCGGTCGGCGGGCCTCCCTAGGGTCGGCAACATGTCGGACGTCTGACGTCTGATGGAACCCTCGACGTCACGCCCCCCACCGCCCCCCGGAGCTCCGCCGTGCCCCTGACCGACCTTTCCCTGGCCGAGTGCCTCGACTACCGCCCGGAGCTCCCCGCCCCCGACGACCTCGACGAGTTCTGGGACCGCACCCTCGCCCGGGCCGAGGCCGCCGCCGCCCCCACCCGCTTCGAGCCGGTCGACACCGGCCTCACCCTGGTCGACACCTTCGACGTCACGGCCACCGGCTTCGACGGACAGCCCGTCCGCGGCTGGCTCAACCTGCCGGCCGGCAGCACCGGCCCGCTCGGCTGCGTCGTCGAGTACCTCGGCTACGGCCGCGGTCGCGGGCTGCCCCACCAGAGCCTGTTCTGGGCCGCGGCCGGCTACGCCCACCTGGTGATGGACTCGCGCGGCCAGGGCTGGAGCAGCGCCCAGGGCGACACCCCCGACCCCGCCGGGCAGCAGGCCGGATCCGTTCCCGGCTTCCTCACCCGGGGCATCGAGAGCCCCGACACCCACTACTACCCCCGGATCGTCACCGACGCCGTGCGCTTCGTCGCCGCCGCCCGCGAGCACGACCGGATCGACCCGGCCCGGATCGTGGTCACCGGCGTCAGCCAGGGCGGCGGGCTCGCCCTCGCCACCGCCGGGCTGGTGTCCGGCCTCGCCGGGGTGATGCCGGACGTCCCCTTCCTCTGCCACATCCGGCGCGGCGCCGAGATCGCGGCGCTCCCGCCGTACACCGAGATCGCCGAGTACCTCCGGCTGCACCGGGACGCCTCCGAACAGGTCTTCCACACCCTCTCCTACGTCGACGCCGCGCTGCTGGCCGCCCGCGCCACCGCGCCGTCGCTGTTCTCCATCGCCCTGATGGACCGGATCTGCCCGCCCTCGACCTGCTTCACGGCCTACCACCGCTACGGCGGGCCGAAGGAGCTGCGGGTCTACGAGTTCAACGACCACGAGGGCGGGGCCGAGCACCAGCGGCTGCAACAGCTCGCCTGGCTGCGCGGCACCGTCGGCCGGCCGTAGGTCCGGCCGGGCTCGTCCACGGAGGCCGCCCGCGGCACCCGTACCGCACACCCCTGTCACACCCCGCTGTCGCACCCCCCTGTCGCACCCCCCACACCGTCACAAGGGAGTGAATGAGTCTTGGTACGACCCAGCGCCCGTTCGGTGACCGGCGCCCTCGCCCTCGCGCTGGCCCTCACCCCGGCCACCGCCCACGCCGCCACCTCCACCGCCATGTCCACCGCCTCGGGTCAGTCCGCGGTGGTCACCCAGGACTGCACCGCCGGCCGGATCCACGAGACGGTGGTCAACAACACGGCCACCGCGACCACCTTCACCCTCACCTGGCCCGGCGCCGGCACCTGGACCACCGCCGTGGCCGCCGGCGCCACCGGCCACTTCTACTTCACCAAGCCCGACGGCACGGCCTACACCCTGCGGACCACCACCCCCGAGGGCTACGACACCACCGTCACCGGCACCCTGGACTGCTCCGGCGCCCTGCGCAGCACGGTCGCGCTGGAGTGCCCGAGCGAGGCCGGCGGCCAACTCCCCGCCACCCGCCGCCTGCGGGTCACCCTCGACAACCGCAGCAGCACCGCGCAGACCTTCACCGTCGCCTGGCCCGGCCGGGCGGCCTCCCCCTGGACCAGGACGCTCGCGGCCCGCAGCGGCGACGACAGCCTCTACTGGACGGTCGCCGAGGGCGCCCCCTACACCCTGGTGACCAGCACCGCCGGCGGCTGGTCCCGGACGGAGAGCGGCACCGCGACCTGCGGCACCGCGCCCGGCACCCCGGGCATGAACTCCCGGACGCTGCTCACCACCGCCACGCCGATCTCCGGCCTCAACCGGCTGGGCGCGGACGGCGTCAGCTACGAGACCTACACGGGGACGGCCAAGTCGGTCCGGATCCCCGCCCTCGCCGTCACCAACACCGGCACCGTGATCGCCACCGCCGACGCCCGGGTGGACAGCACCGCCGACCTCGGCGGCGCGTCCAACAACATCCAGGTGGTGATGCGGCGCAGCACCGACGGCGGCAGCACCTTCTCCCCGCCGGCGGTCATCGCGCACCCGCCGACCACCCGCGAGGGCTACGGCGACTCCAGCCTCCTGGTCGACCGGACCACGAACACCGTCTACTGCTTCTTCACCTACGCGCCGAGGCCGGGCGTCGGCTACTACGGCTCCACCGCCGGGGACACCTCGGCGGGCGCGACCACCAACACCCACATCCGCTACCTCACCTCCACCGACGACGGCGCCACCTGGAGCGCCCCGGTGGACCTCAACCCGCAGGTGCGGGACCCCGCCTGGGCGGGCCTGTTCGCCTCCTCCGGTCACGGCGTCCAGCTGGCGAGCGGCCGGCTGGTGCAGCCGATCGTCTACCACGACGCCGCGGGCGACCACTCCGCCACCATCTGGTCCGACGACCACGGGGTCAGCTGGCACGCCGGCGCAGCCGCCGCCACCGGCTTCAACGAGCACAAGACCGTCCAGCGGAGCAACGGCTCGGTGGTGCAGAACCTGCGCTCCAACAGCGGGGGCAACCGCTGGTACGCCACTGCCACCGACGTCACCGGGCCGTACGGGCCGGCCGTCAACACCGGCCTGGTCGACCCGGGGTGCAACGCCGACGAGATCTCCTACCTGCGGCCGGGCGACCGGGACGCGGCCGGCCGGCCGCTGCTCACGGCCGTCGCGCTGCACAGCAACTCGGCCTCCACCGACAACTCCACCCGGCCCGACCTCACGGTGCGGGTCAGCCGGGACGACGGTGCGAGCTGGCCGCACGAGGTGCTGCTGAAGGCGGGCGCGTCCGGCTACTCCAGCATGGCCGTGCTGGCCGACGGTACGGTCGGCGACCTCTACGAGATCGGCGGCACCGGCGGGATCGTCTACACCGCCTTCACCCTCGGGTGGGTGGAGGGCGCCTGAGCCACCGGGCCGCAGTGCGGACGGGCCGCCCCGACACCTGCGCAAGGTGTCGGGGCGGCCCGTCCGGGTGGTGGTGCGGTGCGGGTCAGCGCGGGATCACTGGTACACCCGCACGTAGTCGACCAGCATCTTCTGCGGGAAGACGGTGGTGGCGTCCGGCGAACCGGGCCAGTCCCCGCCCACCGCGTTGTTGAGGATGATGTAGAACGGGTGGTCGTAGACCCACGGGCCGCGGGTCTGCTCCAGGGTGCTGCGGTTGACGGTGAAGAAGGCGTTGCCGTCCACCGAGAAGGTCATGTGGCTGGAGTCCCAGTCCACGGCGTAGGTGTGGAAGGCCGAGGCGAAGTCGGTGCCCGCCAGCGTGTACGGCGAGCCGTAGCCGGCGGCGCCGAAGTAGGCGGGGGCGTGCAGCGTGGAGTAGACGCTGTCCGCCACCTTGCCGACGTGCTCCATGATGTCGATCTCACCGCAGTTCGGCCACGGCGTACCGGTCTTGAAGTCGGAGCCCAGCATCCAGAACGCCGGCCAGAGGCCCTGCGTGCCGGTCACCTTGATCCGCGACTCCACGTGGCCGTAGGTGAAGTTGAGGTGGTCCGAGGTGTTGATCCGGCCGGAGGTGTACTGGCAGGTGGTGCTGCCGCTCAGCGGGTCACGCGGGCAGGACGAGCCGGGGGTGACCTCCTTGCGCGCCTCGATCACCATGTTGCCGGTGCCGTCCTGGTACGTGTTCTTGTTGCCGGTGGTGTAGTACTCCAGCTCGTTGTTGACGCCCGCGCCGGCGTCGCTGGTCCACTTCGCGGTGTCCGGGCCGGTGCCCGCCGCAGCGTTGAACTCGTCGCTCCAGAGCAGCTTCTGGGGGTTGCCCGGGTTCGGCGGGGTGGCCGGCGGGGCGGTGGGGTTGCCGCCGGTGCCGTACACGTCGAAGCCCCAGAGCGAGTAGCCGTAGGCCGTGGCGCGGGCGGTGCCGTACATCCGGACGTAGCGGCCGGTGCCGGAGACGTTCAGGGTCTCCTTGAAGCCGGCGCCGGTGGTGGTGGAGTAGATCGTGGTCCAGTTCGCGCCGTCGGCGGAGGTCTGGATCTGGTAGGCCTTGGCGAAGGCCGGGTCCCACTGGAGGACGACCTTGCTGATGGTGGCGCTGGCCCCCAGGTCGACCGCGATCCAGGCGGGGTCGACCCAGCCGGTGGTGGCGTTGGTGGCCCAGCGGGTGGCGGAGTTGGCGTCGAAGGCCTTGGCCGGCGTGCAGCCGGAGCAGTTGCCGTCGTCCTGGAAGGTGGAGGCGGTGGCGGGCTTGGCGTACGACAGCAGCACGGGGCCGTTGTCGGCCGGGGTGCCGGTGAACACCTGGAACTCCCAGAGCGAGTAGCCGTACTGGGTGGCCCGCTGGGTGCCGTTCATCCGCACGTAGCGGCCGGTGCCGGAGAGCGTGATCAGCTCGGTGGCGCCGGGGCCGGTGGTGGTGGAGTAGACGGTGGTCCAGTTCACGCCGTCCGTGGAGAGCTGGATCTGGTAGGCCTTGGCGTACGCGGCCTCCCAGCTGAGCTGGACGCCGCAGACGGACTGGACCGAGCCGAGGTCGACCTGCACCCACTGCGGGTCGGCGGCCGCGCTCGACCAGCGCGTGCCGGCGTTGCCGTCGAAGGCGGAGCTCGCGGGGGTGCCGGCGTTCTCGGTGGAGGAGGCGGACGAGGCGTGGTTCAGCGCCGCGTTGCCGGGGCTGCATCCGCCGCCGGTGCCGGTGGCGCTGCCGAAGACCTGGAACTCCCAGAGCGAGTAGCCGTACCCGGTGGCGCGCTGGGTGCCGTTCATCCGGACGTAGCGACCGCTGCCGGTGACGTTGAGCGTCTCGGTGCCGCCGGCGCCGGCGGCGGTGGAGTGCACGGTGGTCCAGTTGACCCCGTCGGTCGAGGTCTGGATCTGGTAGGCCTTGGCGTAGGCGGCCTCCCAGGTCAGCACGACCTGGCTGATCGTCGCGGTCGAGCCGAGGTCGACCTGCAGCCACTGCGGGTCGCTGGCCGAACTCGACCACCGGGTACCGGTGTTGCCGTCCACCGCGGCCGAGGCCGGGGTTCCGGCGTTCTCCACGGAGGACGCGGTGACCGGTTTGCCCTGGGACAGCAGGGTGCCCGCGGCCTGTGCGCGGCCGCCGGTCACGGCCAGTGCGAGACCGGCGATCAGGGTGACGACCAGCAACAGGGTGACGGAGCGTCGGCGGTGCGCCGAGCCGTCCTGTGTTCGGAAGTCGAAGGGAAGGGAGAGCACGAAACCTCCTGGGGGAGCGGTTCCGACGGGTGGGGGTGACGCTGCGGAGCCCTGGAGAGTTCGTACGGTGGAGCTGTGGAGGGTAGGGAGAACGCTCTCCGGATGAGCCGATGATTGCGGCGACGTTTCCGAAGTGTCAAGGCATGTGCACGCAGAACGAAGCGATATGGGCCTTTTCGCGGCATTCTGACGTCAATTCTGAAACACGATCGCGTTTCGGCGGGCCCCGTGACCGGACATGCCGAAGGGGGTGGCGGCACCGCCGTGCCGCCACCCCCTGGCCCGCGCGCGGGCCGGTCAGCTCAGGGTCACCACCGGGGCCGGGTTGCTGCCGGCCCAGGTGCCGTTGAAGCCCAGGGTGACGGACCCGCCCGCCCCGACGACGCCGTTCCAGGTGGCGTTGGCGCAGCTGACGTGCTTCCCGCTCTGCGTGCAGACGCCGCTCCAGGCCTGGGTGAGCTGCTGGCCGGCCGTGAAGTCCCAGTCGAGGTGCCAGCTGCTGAGCGAGGCGCCCGCCGGGCAACTGACGGTGACGCTGCCGCTGAAGCCGGTGTTCCACTGGTTGGGCACCGAGTACGCGGCGGTGCAGCGGTTGCCGGCCGGCGGGGAGCTGGTGCCGGCCGTCGGCGAGGCGGTGGCCGTCGCGGTGGGGCTCGGGCTGGTCGTGGGCGTGGGAGAGGTGCTGGCCGAGGTCGACGGCGACGGGGACACCGTGCCGCCGAGTGCGGTGGCGACCGCCCGGTACGCGGGCTTGGGCTGGTAGCCCTCGTCGTACAGGGTCGCCGCGCCGTAGCCGGAGAAGACGCTCGGCACCCAGGAGTCCGCGTCGGAGACGTCCCAGGCGGTGATTCCGCGGCAGCGGGTCACGGCCAGGCAGGCCTTCACCACCGTCGCGTAGTCGCTGCCCTGCTGGGCCAGTTTGGCGTCCGTCGCGGGGGTCTGCATCCGGACGTCGAGCTCGGTGATCGCGACGTCCACGCCCAGGTCGGCGAACCGCTGGAGGTTGGCCTGCAGGGTGGACGGCAGCTGGCCGAGGATGAAGTGCGCCTGGAACCCGACCCCGTCGATCGGGGCGCCCTGGGCCTTGAGCGAGCGGACCAGGTTGTACAGCGCGTCGCTCTTGGCGCCCAGACCTTCGACGTTGTAGTCGTTGATGTACAACTTGGCCGCCGGGTCGGCCTGGTGGGCCCACGTGAGGGAGTCCGCGACGAACCCGACGCCCAGCGTGCCGTACCAGGGCGAGGAGCGGTAGGTGCCGTCCTCGTTGAACAGCTCGTTGAGGACGTCCCAGGCGTAGATCTTGCCCTGGTAGCGCCCGACCTCGGTGGCGATGTGCTGCTGCAGGATGCCGCGCAGTTCGGTCGCGCCGAAGCCGCCGTTCGTCAGCCAGCTCGGGTTCTGGCTGTGCCAGACCAGGGTGTGGCCGCGGACCTGCTGGTTGTGGGCCTGGGCGAAGGCCACGATCTGGTCCGCCTCGGCCCAGTTGAAGCTGCCCCGGGTGGGCTCCACGGAGCCCCACTTCATGGCGTTCTCGGGGGTCAGCGAGTTGAACTGGGTGCCGGCGACACCGCTGTACTGCGCGTTGCCGCTGAGCTTGCCGCCGGCGACCGCGTTGCCGACGTACACGCCCTTCGCGGCGGCGAGGTCGCGCAGGGGGGTGTCGGCGGCCTGGGCGGCCGAGGGCAGCAGGGTGGCGCCGAGGGCGGTGCAGGCGAGCACGGCGGTGGCCAGCGCGGCCCGGCGCAGCCGCGCGGCGCCCCGGGCGAGCGGGCCGGTGGGGGAGGGCGGGACGGCTCGGGTGGATGGGCGAGGCACGATGGGGTCCTCTCGACGTGAGGGGGTGGGGGGCCGTACGGGTGGTCGCACGAGCCCGGCGGGGCCGGGCGGGGGCGGCCCCGGGTGGGTGGACCCGGGGCCGCCGGTCGGTGGGCGGCCCGGCCTCAGGCGCAGGCCGCGCCGTTCAGGGTGAACTGCGAGGGGGCGGTGTTGGATCCGGAGAAGCCGGCCTGGAAGCCGAAGCTCGCGGTGCCGCCGGGTGCGACGGCGCCGTTCCAGCCGATGTCCCTGGCGGTCACGGCCGACCCGCTCTGCGTGGCGGTGGCGTTCCAGGCGTTGCTGATCCGCTGGTCCCCCGGGAACGCCCAGCCCAGCGTCCAGCCCTGCAGGGCGGCCGTCCCGGTGTTCTTGAGCGTCACGGTGGCGGTGAAGCCGCCCGCCCACGCGCTGTCGACGTGGTACGTGACCGAGCAGGCCGCGGCGGCCGGAGTGTCGTCGTCGACCTCGGTGGCGGTCAGGGAGGCGCCGTTGGCGCCCTGGCCGGTCAGGGTGAAGGCCGCCGTGCCGTTGGCCGTGTCGGCGTCCTGCGCGGCCGCCAGCGTCACGGTCTGCTCGGTGGCCCAGTTCGCGGCCGTGAAGGCCGGCGAGGCGCCCGCCGTGACGGCGAGGTCCTGGTCGCCGGAGGCCCGGGCGACGGCGACGGTGGTGTTCTGGGCCGGCGCCGCCGACAGCTTGACCCGGACGGTGGCGGTGCCGCCCTCCGGGACGCTCACCGAGCCCGGGGTGACCACGATCTGCGGAGTGGGCTGGGCCGGCGGGTCCTGGCGGTCGGCGGCGAAGGCGGCGAGCCAGGCCAGCGGCGCGTTCCAGTTGATCGCGACCTCGTTGGTGGAGTACGAGCCGATGTCGTCCACGTAGCACTTGGCGGGTGCGCAGCCGGCCAGCTGGGCCGTCGCGATCGGGTCCTGGAGGCCGGAGTTGGGGCCACCGGCGAAGGAGCCGGCGGGCGGGTGCGGCAGCGAGGCGTCGTTCTGGTGGGCCCAGAAGCGGTGGTGCTCGTTCTCCGACGCGTGCTCGCCGTAGCCCGTGACGTACGACCGGTTGAGCGCGTTGCGGCCGAGCAGGTAGTCGAGCGACTCCAACGCACCTGTACGGTAGCGCTGTTGGCCGGTCAGCTCGTACGCCACCGCGATGATCATCGCGTTGTTCGCGACGGAGCTGTTCGATCCCCACACGTAGCCGTCGGAGGCGATCGGCACGGCGTAGCCCTGGCCGGCCATGGTGGTGAGGTAGCCGTCGGCGGCGGTGGTCAGCTGGGTGCGGATGCGCGCGAGGTCGGCGGCGGGCAGGCCGACGCCGGGCACCGTCGCCAGGGTGATCCGGCCCAGGGTGGCGGTGCCGCCCCACCAGAAGGCGTCGACGGGCCCGGCGTGCAGGGCGGAGGAGGTGACGGCGTCGCGGTACTGCGCCTCGCCGGTGGTGGCGTACAACTCCGCGGCGGCCCAGTAGAACTCGTCCGCGACCTGGTTGTCGTCGTACGCGCCGCCACCGGTGCTGTCGGTGCCGGGGGCGAGGACGTTCGGGTTGGCCTTGGCGGCCGTCCAGGCGCGGCGGGCGGCGTCGAGGCAGCGGGCGGCGAAGGCGGAGTCGTACGGCGCGTAGACACGGGCGCACTGGGCGGCCGAGGCGGCCAGGTTGAGCGTGGCGGCGGTGGACGGCTTGTGCAGTTCGCGCTGCTGGCCGTCGAGTTCGGGGCGGGTGGGCAGGCCGGTCCACTGGGCGTCGTGGACCTTGTGGAAGGCCATGCCGGCCAGCGGCTTGCCGGCCGGCACCTGCATCCGCATCAGGAAGTCGAGCTCCCAACGGGCCTCGTCGAGGACGTCGGGGGTGCCGTTGCCGCGCTCGGGCACCTTGAGCGTGGAGTCGCCGACCGCGGCGTCGTGGCCGGCCCGGTGGGCGCGTTCGAAGGAGTTGACGAGCTGCCAGGTGGCGATGCCGCCGTTGACCACGTACTTGCCCTGGTCGCCCGCGTCGTACCAGCCGCCCCGGACGTCGAGGGCGTAGTCGCAGACACCCGCCTGGCAGGGCACGTTGGTGTCGCCCTTGTTGGGGGCCACCCCGAGGTGGCCGGCGGGCCGCGCGTAGGCGGATCCGGCCAGTGCCGCGTCGATCGCGATGCCGCTGCGCTGCTGGTAGAAGAACTGCATGCTGTCGGCGCGCAGGCCGTCGTAGAGCGCCGCCGAGATGTCGAAGGGGTAACTGGCCTGGCCGCCGACGACCAGGGTGAAGCCGGTGCCGGTGCCGGTCCAGGAGGTGAAGTCGACGAGGTGGGTGGAGTCGCCGGAGGCCGCGTCGGCGCCGTGCACCGTGGTGGTTCCGGACGCGACGGTGGCGCCGGCGGAGCTGCGCAGCTGCCAGCCGAGCGGAGCGGTGGCGCTGCTGACCACGGTGGCGCGCTTCGGGCCGTCGGGCAGGTAGCCCACCTGGTTGACCCGGACGGCCGGTCCGGTGTCGGCGGCGGCCTGGGCGGCCGCGGGGGCCGGGGCGACGGCCGCGAGGGCGGGTGGGGCGGCGAGCGCCGCACCCGCCAGCAGGGCCGCGGCGAGCAGGGCCGCGGCGGGGCGCCGGCGGCGGGCACGGGCGTGGGTGGTGACGGGAGGCACGGGTGGGGGAGCCTTTCGTCGGCCGCACGAGGGGGCGTGCGGGTGGGTGGAGCGCGGTACGGGGGCGGGGCGGTGTGGTGCCCCGCCCCCGGTGGCGGGTGCCGGTCAGGAGGCGGTGCAGGCCGGGGTCGGTGCGGTGTTGCCGCCCGTCAGCGAGCCCTGCAGGCCGAAGGAGGTCGAACCCCCCACCGCCAGCGCGCCGTTGTAGGCCAGGCTGGTGGCGGTGACCGCGCTGCCCGACTGCTGGACGGTGGCGTTCCAGGAGCCGGTCACCTGCTGGCCGGACGGCCAGGTCCAGCTCACCTGCCAGGACTTGGTGGCGGCGGTGGCGGTCACCGTCACGGTGGCGGTGAAGCCGGTGCTCCACTGGTTGTCGATGTGCCAGCCGGCCGTGCAGCCGGCGCTGCCGCCGGTGCCGCCGCCGGTGGTGGTGGCGCTGACCGCGGCCGAGGCCGCGGAGAGGTTGCCGGCGGCGTCCTTGGCCCGCACGGTGTAGGAGTAGGTGGTGGCGGCGGTGAGGCCGGTGTCGGTGTACGAGGTGCCGGTCGCGCTGCCCACCAGGGTGGCGCCGCGGTAGACGTCGTAGCCGGTGACGGCGACGTTGTCGGTCGAGCCGGTCCAGCCGAGCGAGACGGTGCCGGCAGTGGCGCCGGTCGCGATCAGGCCGGTCGGGGCGGTGGGCGCCTGGGTGTCGCCGCCACTGCCGCCGCCGGAGGCGCCGAAGCCGGGTGCCTTGACGTCGGCCAGGTAGGCGTCCTTGGCGGTGTTGACGGTGGTCCAGTCGTCGTTCAGGATCCCGCCGGTGTCACCGGAGTTGGGGTTCCAGGACCAGAAGGTCCAGCTGATGCTGTCGGCGCCGTACTGCGCGGTCGGGCGCAGGTACTGCACCAGGGCCTTCAGCCACTTCTGGTCGACCGTCGCCTGGAGGGTGGTGCCGAACTCGCCGACCCAGACGGGCGCGATGTTCTGGTTGAACAGGTAGCCCCAGTTCTTGTCCCACACGCCGGGCATGTTGGCCGGGAAGGAGGGGTCGCTGAACCAGCTCTGCTGGGCCACGCTGGTCGCGTAGTCGTGCACGGAGTAGACCAGCCGGTTGGCCACGTTCAGCCGCACGGGGTACTGGGCGGCGCCCTGGAGGTTGCCGCCCCACCAGTAGGAGCTGCCGTTGAAGCTCTGGTTGCCCTCGACGAAGATCAGCAGCTTGGGGTTGGCGGCCAGCACCGCGTTGCCGGCGCGCTCGGCGGCGAGCCGCCAGTCGGTCGCGGTGTCACCGCAGCCCCAACAGGCCGGGTCGTGCGGCTCGTTGTGCAGGTCGATGCCGATCATGGCGGGCTTGCCGGTGTAGCGGGTGGCGAGTGCGGTGAGGTCGTTGATCCAGGTGGTCTCGGGGACGGCGGCGGTGTACCAGAGCGCGGACTGCCCGGCGGAGTCGGGCCGGTGGCGGTCGAGGATGACCTTGAGGCCGGTCGTCCCCGCGTAGTCGACGATCTTGTCCATCACCTGCAGTGAGTTCAGACCCTGAAGGTCCGCGTTCATGCCACCCGAGGTGTTGAGGCTGGTCGGGGAGGTGCCCTTGAAGATGTCGTCGCTGTACGGGAGCCGGATGGTGTTGTAACCGAGCGACTTCATCTGGTCGATCATGCTCTTGTAGTCCCGGGACCAGAGCCCGTGCGGGACGTAGTTGGCGGTCTCGAAACCGAACCAGTTGATGCCGGCGATCCGGACCGGGCGGTTGCTCTCGTCGAGCAGCTGACGGCCGCTGGTGTGCCAGTAGCCGGAGGCGGCGGCCGTGGCATCCGCCGTGGTGGCGGCCGCTGCGACGGTCGGCGACTGGGGGGCGGCGGCCTGCGCGGCCGGACCGGTGGCGATGAGCGCGGATGACGCGAGGGCGATGGCCACCAGGGCCTCGCGCAGGCGGCGTACGGGGTGGGGCACGTCGCTTGTCCTCTCTGGGCTGTCCGGGAGGGAAGGTGTCGGGATCGCGGTGATCAGTGTGGGAGCGCTCCCATGTGCGACGCCCGAAGTGGGCGTCGGTTCTTCCTGCCGGAGGTGGGGGATGGTGCCCGATGGCGAAGGCGGGCATGCCGAGTGGCGGGGTCCAGTGAATCCATGGAGAGTCTGGGCGTCAATAGCGTGCTCAGTATTCACTGCTTGAACGCAAGGCGCGGTGAGGAGCCCCGGACCCGCCACCGGCAACCCGGCCGCACGGCCCGCCGGTTGACGATCTGTGAGCCGGGAACGGTGCGGGCGGGGGGGGGGGGCCGGCCCGGCCCGCCCCCAGCTGGCCCGCCCCCCGGGGGCGGGGGGGCGGGGGTCCGTCGGCGGGGCGGGGCCGGGGGGCGGCCCCCGAACCCGCCCTCGCATTCAATCCCGACCGCCCGCCCCCACGACGGCGCACACTGCCGACGCACACCCCCTGAACGGGAC
>NZ_JBHUSG010000042.1:59664-76202 GCF_042673745.1 Kitasatospora sp. NPDC057015 | reverse complement strand
CGGCCCCCCCGCCGCCGGTGGTTCCCCTGCTGGGGGGGGGCGGGGGGGGGGGGGGGCGGGCGCCGCCCCCCCCCCCCCCGCCCCGCACCCCGGCGTCGGCAGCCGGTCAGGCCAGCTGGGCCGCCTGCAGACCCGCGTACGCGCCACCGCCGCGGAGCAGTTCGGCGTGCGAACCGATCTCGGCGATCCGGCCGTCCTCCAGCACCACGATCCGGTCCGCGCCCTTGATGGTCGACAACCGGTGCGCCACCACGAAGACCGTCCGGCCCCGGACCAGCCGGCCCAGCGCCTGCTGCACCAGCGCCTCCGACCGCGAGTCGAGCGCCGAGGTGGCTTCGTCCAGGACGAGCACCCGCGGATCGCGGATCAACGCGCGGGCGATCGCCAGCCGCTGCTTCTGGCCACCGGAGAGCCGGGCCCCGCGTTCGCCGACGACGGTGTCCAGACCCTGCGGCAGCCGGTCGATGAACTCCAGCGCGTTGGCGTCCCGCAGGGCCGCGCGGACGGTCTCCTCCGGCACGGTCGGCAGCCCGTAGGTCACGTTCTCGCGGACGGTGCCCTCGAAGAGGATCGACTCCTGCGGGACGACGGAGAGGAACCTGCGGTAGCTGCGCAGGTCCAGCGACTCCATGTCCCGGCCGTCCAGCAGGATCCGGCCCTCCGTCGGACGCAGGAACCCGATCACCAGGTTCAGCACCGTCGACTTGCCCGCACCCGAGCCGCCCACCAGCGCGATGGTCTCACCCGGGCGGACGGTCAGGTCGAAGCCCTCGATCGAGGGCCGGTCGGCGCCCTCGTAGCGGTAGCCGACGCCGCGGAAGTCCACCCGGCCACGGACCTGCTCGACGTCCGCCTTGCCGGAGTTGACCTCCAGGTCCGGGGCCTGCAGCACCTCGCCCGCCGAGCGGACCGAGGCCAGCCCCTTGCCGATGACCGGGGTCAGGCTCATCAGGCTGGTCACCGAGCCGGTGAGGGTGGAGAAGTAGGCGCTGAGCATGACCACCTGGCCCGCGCTGACGTTCATCCAGCCGTAGTACGCGACCAGCGCGGAGCCGGCCAGGCAGCTCACGCCGATCGCGTTCAGCAGGATCCAGGTGAGCGCGCCGAACCGGCCGTTCAGCAGGTCCAGGCGCAGCCCCGCGCTGAGCACCGACCCCAGCGTCCGGTCGACCCGGCGCAGCGCCGTGCGCTCCAGGCCGTGCGCCCGGGTGATCGGGATGAGCGTCGTCATCTCGTTGATCCGGGAGGAGAGTTGCTCCACCTGGACCCGGAACGACTCGTTGTCGGAGCGCAGCCGCTCACGCAGCCGCACCACCAGGAGGGCCGAGGCCGGCACGATGACCAGGAACACCGGCAGGAACACCGGCGCCTGCACCGCGAGCACCACCACGCCGCCGGTCAGGGTGGCGACGGCGCCCAGCCCCATGTCGGCGGTCTGCTGGGTGGCGTTCTCGATGCCCTCGACGTCCCGGACCACCTTGGCCTGCAGCACACCGGCGCTGACCCGGGAGTGGTAGCCGATCGAGAGCTGTTGCATCCGGTGGCAGAGCGCGGAGCGCAGCCGGGTGCCGGTGCGGCGGATGCTGCCGTGCATCCAGCGGACGTAGAGCAGGTGCAGCGGCAGGTTGAGCAGCAGGATCACCAGCAGGACGGCCGCGTTCCACCACAGCACCGATATCGGCCGGTGCTGGACCACGACGTCGATGATGTTGGCGGTGATCAGCGGCAGCAGCCAGACCGGGGTGTGCTTGGCGAAGTAGGCGAGGACGGCGAGCAGTACCCGCCGCCGATCGGGCTGGAAGAGGTAGACCAGCGTACGGACGGGGTGTTCGCCACGGTAGCGGTGGCTGAGCGGGCCTTGCGGCAACGCCATGAACGTCTCCTGGGGGCGGAGTGCGGTGCGGGGAGGGAGGCGAGGGTGCGCCCATCCTCGCAGCGCGGCGGCCTTCGGCGACACTCCTTTCCGGCGCCGCCGAGCGGGTCTCCGGTGCGGCCGGGTGCGGGCCGACGGTCGACGCGGTCGACCGGGAGGGCGCGGCGCCGTCCGGCCGCTGCCCGGCTGGCCCGCGCCCTCGGCCGGGAGGTCGCGCGACCCCGGCTCGGGCGGGAGACGCGGGGGATTCGCGCGCTGATCCGACGCGAACCACCTGACACGGCCTAACGTGCAGCGTGTACCCGCGAGTCACGAGGAGAGGGCCCTTCGATGCCGGAATCGCACAGCATGCTGTTCGTCACCTTCGACGACCCGGTGGCCGTCCGGGCCGCCTACGAGGAGGCCAAGGAGCTGCCAGGGGTCCGTCAGGCGGCCGTCCTGGAGCGGTCGGCCGAGGGCATCCTCGACGTGCCCGAGAGCTGGGTGCACGGAGCCGGGACGCCGACCGTGGTGAGCGGGATCGTCGGCGGCCTGGTCGGACTGCTGGCCGGCCCGGTCGGGTTCTTCCTCGGCTGGACGGCGGGCACCGTGCTGGGCGGCGTGAGCGAGCTCAAACGCTTTCAGGACGCCGCGGAGAGCCTGACGGTGTTCAGCAGCGGTCTCGCGGAGGGCAAGGCCCTGCTGATCGCCGAGGTGCGGGAGGAGTCCCCGACCGCGGCCGACGCGCTGGCCGCGCGGCACGGCGGTAGGCTCGTCCGCCGCCCGGCCGAGGAGGTGGAGGCGGAGGTCCGATCCGCCCAGGAGGCGGCCGAGGACGAGGTGCGCAAGGAGCACGAGGAGGAGGCGCGCGGTCCGGAGGACGTGCACTGAGGGCCGATCCGGCCGAGCCGACCGGGCCGGCGGATCCAGCCGATCCGTCAGGGCAGCCGGAGCCGGGCGGGTCAGCCGGGGCGGCCGGGCTACTCCCCGGGCACGTCCTGCGGGCCGTCGCCGAGGAGCCACGGGTCGCCCGGGCGCTTCGGCCGGCCGGTCACCACGCGCAGGACGGTCTGCTCCTGGTCGGGTTCGACCAGCACCGCACCGCGCGCGTGCAGCGCGTGGATGCCGGCTCGCTGCTCCTGCTCCGAGCCGCCGCCGGCGCCCAGCAGGCCGGCCAGCTCCGACACGGGCACCGAGGTGGTGCCGCCGGCGCGGCGCAGCCGCAGCTCGCCCTCGTCCACAGCCAGGTCCAGCCAGAGCGCCTGCACCGGGACGTTCGGTCCGTACAGTGGCCGCAGCCGGGCCAGGCGCCGCATCATGCCCACCGCGCCCGGGGTGATCTGCGGATCGGCGGCGGCCCGGTCGGGGCTGATCCCGGCCGCGACGGTGATCCACTCGTCGTAGCCGGGCGGCTGCAACTCCTGCAGCGAGTACTCGGCCGCGGCCCGCTCCCGCCGCGGCTTGCCGGCCTTCGTGCGTCCCATCCTGGGGGTGTCCTCTCCGTTCGTGCCCTGCCGGGCCTGCTCATTGAACACCCTGGGGAGGCGGGCGCCTGCCCAGGGTCACGGTCGGGGGCGTCCGCCGGCCGGGGCGCTTCGGTGGGGCCGATGGTGGGTGTACGACTCGGCCCTCCGGGTGATCATGCGGGCCGAACGGCTCTGCACAGGATTTCCGCAGGCCGGGTCGGGACACGCTGGTTGGCAACCGGCCCCCGACGAAAGGCGCCCGTGATGGTGGCCCTCCTGCTGCTCACCGCTCCGCTGCTGCTCGCGGTCGTCCTGGCCGGCTCCGGGCGGGGCCATCGCCGGGCCCGCTCGACGGTGTTCCGGCGACATAGCCGCGGTGGTGCCCGGCACGCGGCCCGGCGGCGGATCGCGACCTGACCGGGTGCTCCGGCGGGCTCGGCGCCGACCGTCCCGCCGGCGGGACGGCCCCCGCCCCGCGGCCCGGAGAAACCGGAGAAGAAACCGGTGCCCGCCGATCGGGTTTGCCCGCCGCGATCCGGGTCAGACGTGTTGTCGGGACGGCCCGTACACTCCCCCCGGGCGGGCCGCCCGCAGCGCAGCCCCGGACCCTCCCCCCGGTCCGGGGCTGCTGCACGTCCACCCCGAAGGCGCCCGCGGCACGGCCGCGCGCCCGAGCCCTCGCACCGTCGAGCCGCCAGGCCCTCGCGCCATGCGCACGGTGCACGCGGCGGCCGCGACCCCTACCTGCGGGTAGCCGCGCCCGGTTGCCCGGCGTGGCGCGCGGCAGATGATGCCGGGTCCGCCGCGAGCCGCGATGATCGGAGCAGCCGCCCGGTGGAACCGGCGGCCCGGCCCCGCCGGCGCAGCAGCCGATCGGGCCGGGAGACGGGCCGTGGCGACGGGCCGGGGCAGCCGCCCCTCGCCCGCCGTTCGCGCCGCGTGAGGAGGACCTTCGCATGACAACTGCACGGCCCAAGGCCACCACCGGTAAGAAGGCCGCCGCCAGGAGGAAGAAGCCGGCGCCCGCGGGCCTCACCTTCGATCGGAGCCACACGCCCCAGGAGCGCGCCGCCCGGGGCAAGGCGGCCCGGACGACGTCGCCCAGGTCGGGCCACGGCTGGTTCGAGCCGCCGGCGGGCCGGGCGGACCCGGTGGACCTCCTGGAGGCGCAGTCGGCCGAGCGGCTGCCCGAGCTCATCCCGATCCGCTACGGGCGGATGACCGAGTCCCCGTTCCGCTTCTACCGGGGCGCCGCCGCGATCATGGCCGCCGACCTCGCCGGGAGCCCGGACTCGGGCCTGCGCACCCAGCTCTGCGGTGACGCGCACCTGCTGAACTTCCGGCTGATGGCCTCGCCGGAGCGCCATCTGCTCTTCGACATCAACGACTTCGACGAGACCCTGCCGGGGCCCTGGGAGTGGGACGTCAAGCGGTTGGCGACCAGTCTGGTGATCGCCGGCCGGGCCAACGGCTTCGACGACGCGGAGCGCGCCGACATCGTGCGCGGCGCCGTCGGCTCGTACCGCGAGCGGATGCGGATCTTCGGCGGGATGCGCCGGATCGACGTCTGGTACGCCCAGGCGGATGTGGAGCGCCTGCGCGAGGTGGCCGCGGGGCGGCGACTGGAGAAGGCCGGGCGCAAGAACCTGGAGAAGGCCGTGGAGAAGGCCCACTCCCGGGACAGCCTGCAGGCCTACGACCGGCTCACCGAGGTGGTCGACGGCCGGCGCCGGATCGCGGCCGACCCGCCCCTGCTGGTGCCGCTGCGCGACATCCTGCCGGACGCCGAGCACACCGCCATGGAGGACCAGTTCGGCCGGCTGGTGGAGAGCTACGCCCGCAGCCTCCCGTCCGACCGCCGGTACCTGCTCAGCCAGTACCAGGTGGCCAGCGTGGCCCGCAAGGTGGTCGGCGTCGGGAGCGTCGGCACCCGGTGCTGGATCATCCTGTTGCTCGGCCGGGACGACGAGGACCCGCTCTTCCTGCAGGCCAAGGAGGCCGGGCCGTCCGTCCTCGCCGCCCACGTGGGTGCCAGCGAGTACGACAACCAGGGCGAGCGCGTGGTCGCGGGCCAGCGGCTGATGCAGGCCACCAGCGACATCTTCCTCGGCTGGGAGCGGACCACGGGCATCGACGGGCGCCAGCGCGACTTCTACATCCGCCAGCTGCGCGACTGGAAGGGCATCGCCAAGCCCGAGCTCATGTCACCGAAGGGGCTGCAGGGCTTCGGCGAGCTGTGCGGCGCGACCCTGGCGCGGGCGCACGCCCGCTCGGGGGACCCGATCGCGATCGGGTCCTATCTCGGCGGCGGCGACTCCTTCGACCGGGCGCTGGTGGGGTTCGCCGAGGCGTACGCCGACCAGAACGAGCGCGACTTCCGGGCGCTGGAGGAGGCGGTGGCCTCCGGCCGGGTGGTCGCGGAGCGGGAGACGGAGTAGCGGCACCGCCGGGCCCGTCAGAGCGCAGGGACGCGCTGACTGGCGACCAGCTCCCGGTAGGGGGTGCAGCGCTCCAGCAGGGTGGGGTGGTCGCCGGCGTCGACGACGGTGCCCCCGGTGAGCATGATCACGTGGTGGGCGTGCTGGACGGTCGAGAGCCGGTGGGCCACCACGATCACGGCGCGGGTCGCCGCCAGCTCCTCCACCACCGTTCGGAAGCGCTGTTCGTTCAGCCCGTCCAGCTGGCTGGTGGGCTCGTCGAGGAGGACGATGTCCGCGTCCGAGAGCAGCGCGCGGGCCAGGGCCATCCGCTGGCGCTGGCCGCCGGAGAGGTCCGACTCCCGGCCGAGCGGGGTGTCGAGCCCCTGGGGCAGCCGGGCGATGTCCTCGGTGAGGCCCACGGCGTCCAGGGCCGCCGCGAGCTCGCGGTCGCTCGCCCGCCGGCTCCGGCCGAGCTGCAGGTTCTCCCGGGCGGTGGCCTCCAGCAGGGTGAAGGCCTGGTCCACGTACGCGATCCGGGCCCGTAGCGCGTCCAGCGGCCAGTGCCGGGCGTCGTGGCCGAGCACGGTGATCGAGCCGGAGGAGGGCCGGATGAACCGGTCGATCAGCGAGAGCGCGGTGCTCTTGCCGGCCCCCGAGGGCCCCACCACGGCGGTCAGTCCGGTGCGGGCGGTGGTGAAGGAGATCCCGCGCAGGGCGGCGTCGCCGGCCCCGGCGTGGGTGTAGGAGACGGCGCGGAAGACCACGGACGGGGCGTCCGGCAGCGGGGTCGGTGCGATGCGGTCGACGTCCTGCGGATCGCTCTCCGGGGCCAGCGCCAGCAGGTCGTTGCAGCGGTCCCGGGCGGCCAGGCCGGCCTGCAGCCGGCCGAAACCGGTGGCCAGCGTGCTCACCGACGGCACGGTCTGGAGCAGGTAGAGCAGGAACGCCGCGAACGCCGCCACCCCGATCTCGCCGGCCGCCAGCCGGGCACCGCCGGTGAGGATCACGGCGATCATCGCGCACTGGTTGCCGAGGGTGAGCGCCGCCGGGATGAGCGCGCCGAGCCGCGCGCCGGCCAGTGAGACGGCCCGCAGCCGCTCGGCGTCGGCGGCGAGCGCCCGGGCGGCCACCGGCTCGGCCCGGTAGGCCTTGATGGTGGTCAGCGCCTCCAGATCGGCCGTGAAGCGCTGGGAGATCCGCCCCACCGCGTTCTGCTGCCCGGTGACGTTGTCCTTCATCCGGCGCAGGATCAGCAGCACCAGCACCATCAGGACGACCAGCGCGGCGACCGTGACCGCGGTGAGCACCCAGTCGATCCACACCATCACGAGCAGGGTGGCGGTGACGGTCAGCGCCGCCAGCGGCAGCTGGGTGGCGATCTCCACCACCTGGCGCAGCAGCATGGCGTCCGAGGTGATCCGGGCCGCGAGCTCCCCGGTGCCCTGGGCGCGGACGACGGCCAGCGGCAGCCCGAGCGCGTGCTCCATGATCCGGATCCGCAGCCGGTAGGTCATCCGCTCGCCGATCCGGGCCAGCAGGAACCCCGAGGCGGCCTGGGTGAGGGCGCCGCCGACGGCCGCCGCGCACATCAGCAGCACGTCCGGGCCGAGCGGCCGGTGCGCGGAGAAGTCGGTGATGATCCGTTGGACCAGCAGCGGGAGGGCCAGGGCCGCGGCCGTGGCGCCCAGCGCCAGGACGAGGGCGCAGCCGAGCCGCCCGGGCTCGGCGGTCAGTTCGCGGCGCAGCCGCACCCGGGCGGGTGCGCTGCGGTCGGTGCGGGCGCGCGTTCGCGCGGTCGCGTCGGATCGGACGGGAGTCTGCGAACGCGCCCCGGGGGACTGGTCGGCCACGGCAACCTCTCTGGTGGTGCGCAGGGGCGGGTGCCCGCCGGGCGGACCCGGGAGGCGGCGCGGAACGGGCCGGAGCGGCGGTGTGCCGTTCCGGCCCGGTGCCCGGCCGGGCCCGCACTGAGGGCCCGGCCGGCTCCGCCGTACTCCGTGCCCCGAGGGGCAGGGGTACGGGTCAGAGGCAGATCAGCGTGCTGACGGTGCTGGTGCCGCAGTTGAGGACGCTCAGCGAGCTGGTGCTGGCGAGGGTGTCGTCGATCGGGGCCGCCTCGGTCTCGGGCAGGTCCATGGTCTGGAGGTCGAGGATCGCCATGATGTTCTCCGTTTCACTACAAGGGGGTGGTGCTACCCGGCCGGCGGCCGGGGGTCGGTGGGGGCGCGGGTGCGCCCGGGCGCCGGGGCCTGCGGCCCTTCGGCGGGTGGCGACGGACGGGGCTCGGAGCCCGTCAGTCGAGGGTGGTGGCGGCCGCCGGCTTCGCGCCCGTCCGGCCGGTCCACGGGAGGAAGGGGGTGCCGGCCAGGGCGGTGCCGAGGGCCAGCAGCACACCGGCCGAGCCGGTGGCCAGGTCCGCCGAGAGGCGGAGCAACTGGTCTCCGGGGAAGGCGAGTTCGCCCCGGTAGCTGACCTGGTGCAGGCCCAGCAGTACCCGTTGGCGGGTGAGCAGGGCCGCCTCGGCCGCTCCGTCGTCCGGTGCCGCCCCGGCCGCCCGGCCCGCGGTGAGGGCCAGGTAGCCGAGCAGTCCGGCCCGCCCGTTGAACAGCCCGGGCTGGATGATGAACTCGGGCTCGGCCGCCCGCCGGATCCGCGCCACGTGGGCGGCCGAGGGGCTGTCGGGGCGGTGGGCCAGCAGGGCGTCCAGGACGAGCCCGATGCCGGCGCTGCCGGTCTCCACGTAGGGCAGTACCCGGCGGCCGTCGACCACCTGGAAGGTGCCGTCGGGCATGGCCGCGCACCGGTCGAGGTCCAGCTCCAGCAGGTGCTCCGCCTGGTCGAGCAGGGCCTGTTCACCTGTCCGCTCGTACAGCCGGACCAGTGCGAGCGCCGTGCCGGAGGCGCCGGCCAGCAGGCCCGCCCGGCGTCGGGGATCACCGCGGCCGGCCTTCTCCAGGACGTCGGCCGCGGACCGGGTGAGGGAGAGCGCCTCGTCCAGCAGCCGGGCGTCGCCGGTGGCGGTGGCGAAGTGCAGCAGGGTCAGAGCGATCCCGGGCGCTCCGGTGGCCAGCCCCGGCCCCGGATCCTCCTCCGGCGCCCGGTCGAGGCGTCCCAACAGGGCCAGCGCCGCCTCGCGTTCGCCGAGCAGGTCCAGCGCGTACGCCACGCCGTGGCCGCCGAAGTACAGGCCCGGTGCGGTCGGCCGGGTGCGGGCGGCGCGGACCAGCCAGTTCACGTGGCCCGGGTCGACGGCGGCGCCGGTGGCGTGCAGGGCGTACAGGGTGCCCGCCGCGCCGTGCGCGAGGCCCAGGGCGCCGCGGGTGAACTGGGCGACGTCCCCGGGGAAGAGCCGGTCCTCGCGTTCGGGGGTGGCCATCGCGGCGATGCCGGCGGCCAACGAGTCCCTGATCGCCGGCCAGTCGGGCGTCGGTGCGGCCAGCAGCGCACCGGTCTCCGCACGGCGCAGGCCCAGCTCGGGGCGGGGCGCGCGGCCGTCCCCGGGGGAGGGGCCGAGCAGCCGGCGGATCTCGTCGGCGTAGCCGGGCGGCACGGGGAAGCGGCGCTCGACCGCGTCGGCGAGCTCCCCGGCCTTGCCCGGGTCGAGCGCGGTCAGCTGCGCCAGCGGCAGGAACAGCCAGAGCCTGATCGCGGCCAGCCCGTACCGGTCGACCTGCGTCCCGCTGTACCCCCGGGGAGCGGTGAAGCCGGCCGCGCCCAGTGCGGGGCGGACGAAGTCGTCCTCGGCACTGGCGAGTTCGAAGTCGATGAAGCAGATGTCACCGTTCGGCCGGACGATCAGGTTGCGGGGGTGGAGGTCGCCGAAGACGACACCGCGGGCGTGGATCGCGGCCAGCGCCGCCTCCACCCGCGCCACGATCTGCAGTGCCTCGCGGGTGTACTCGGCGACGGCGGCCTCGTCGGCGTCCGGGTGGATCAGCGGGTAGCGGGTGGTCAGCCACTCGCTGAGCGACCGGCCCTCGACGAACTCCTGGACCAGGAACTCGTGTTCCCAGGCCGTCAGCAGTCCGTGCTGGGCCGGGACGCCGGGCACGCCGGCCAGCCGGAGCAGGATCGCGTGCTCGTTGCGCAGCCGGGTCACGGCGTCGACCCCGCGCTGGTCCAGCCCGGCGAACGGCCGTGCCTCCTTCAGCACCAGCTGCGGTCCGTCGGCCCCGTCGCGGGCCAGGTAGACGCCCCCCGCGTTGGAGAAGTGCAGGACGCGCTCCACCGTGTACGGCAGGCCGCTGTCCCTGTGCGCCGCGCGCTCGGCGACCGCCGGTGCGATCACGGCGGGTACCGGCACCCAGTCGGGGACGGCGAAGCCGGCGCCCCGGACGTCGGGCACCAGCCGCCCGTCCGGTCCGGCGAGGGCGAGCACCCGCTCGCCGGCCTCGTTGCGGCAGTGGCGCTCGGCGAAGCCCCCGTACCGCAGGTAGAGCGGGCCCTCCTGCCAGCGCAGGTCGCTGAGGATGTAGGGCCCCCGGCGGCCGGCCAGCAGGGGGCCGAGGCCGCTCAGACATCGTTCCAGCTGGGCGTCGTCCACGGGGTAGAGCGTGCAGAACTTCCCACTGGAGCCGCGGGGTGCGTACTTGGAGTTCTGAACCTGGAGGATGGGCAGGCCGCGGAGGAACTTGAACGTGACGCGCTCGCGCAGGCAGTAGGCGTGGACCTCCTCCAGCACCGCCTCGGCGTCCTCGGCGCAGGCGGACACGTGGATCTTCCAGCCCTGCGAGGGTATGCGGACGCCCACCGGCCGTACCACGGCCCAGATCTCCAGGTCGCCGCGCTCCCAGCCGGCCGGCAGCGGGCGGTCGACGGCGGCGAACTCCTCGGGGGCGCCCCAGCGCCGGGGCGAGTCGTAGAAGAGCGGGTCGGCGTAGGCGTAGGCCTCGTACTGGTTGTCCAACGGAACCCTCCTCGGTGCGGGGCGTGTGCAGGTGGGACAGCGCGGGCGCCGGCATCTGTCACCGCCCGGGAGGCAGGAGTCGCCGGGAGACCGGCGACCGGGGGCCGGAGAATCCCGGTCCGTGATGCGACTATCCGAATTGTTGGGGGCATCGGAGTTCGTACGCAACGGCGTATCAGCGGGTATTTCGTCGGAATATTCACGACGGCGCAATGCCGGGCTCTCGAACGAGCCGTCGGGCGCGTACGTGCGCCGCTCCCCCTTCGCGGCGCCCGCCCGAAGGGGTGTCCGGTGGTGGGTCGGTCGCTGCCGCCGAGGTCCGTGCGACCGTGGCACAGTGCGGCTGAACTGCGCAGATGTGAGAGGAGCCCCGCCGGTCCGGTGCGGTGCCGGGGTCGGCCGGCGCACCGGAGTGAGACGGCGCACGGAGGTCGCGGTTCACGTCGTCGACGGCCCCCGCTCGCCCGGAGGGGCTCGGGAATTCGAAGACAGCACGTGAACACACTGTCTGCGCTCGATTATCTGTCCTAATAACGATCGGATATTAGGCCGAGGTGAAAATAGCAGTCTCCTCGTCGGAGGAACGCACCGGGGCCGGACACGCCGGTCGCACCGGGACCGGACACGCCGGGACCGGAGCCGGCACCGGACACGCCGGACGGGCCGGGGGCGGGGCGCGTCGGCGCCTCACCCCCGGCCCGTCGGGGCGCGGGGCCCGGTCAGGCCGGGTTGCCCGCGTGGGTCAGGGTCTCCCAGGACGTGAACAGGTTGTCGGTCCCGGCCGGGCGGCGCTGCTCGGTGAGCGCCTGGGTGTTGTCCATGCCGTAGCCGAGCCGGTTGTGCAGGGCGTTGAAGCCCACCTCGGTGACCGGGCCGAGGCCCGTCTTGAGGCTGCCGCCGCAGAGCCAGGACGGAACGGCCGTGCCCAGCTCGTACTTGGCCTGGAAGCCCAGGGCGTGCCGCAGCCGGTCGGCGACCTCGGGGTACAGGTCCTGGCCCTGGATCCGGCTGGTCTCGGCGACGTGCGCGATCGCCGAGAGGCCGTACCCGGTGTGGGTGAAGTCCCGGCAGGTCTCCTGGGTGAGCCCGTCGACGAAGGTGCCCTGGCCCTGCCAGAACGAGACGATCTGGTCGCGGGTGGTGAGGCCGCTGCCCGGCGCGGTCTTCGGCAGCGCACCGTCGGACGCCAGGTAGATGTACGCCGGCACCCGGCCGCGGAACTTGGTGACCGCCTTGTCGTAGACCGTGCGGTCGTTCAGGAACACCGCGATGCCGATCGTGGCCTCGTTCATGCTGAGTTCCCAGTTGCCGTTGCTGTTCGAGCCGTTGACGACCTCGGGCAGGTAGACGTTGCGCAGCATGGTGCCGAACCGGGTGACCTTGTCGCTGGCCCAGCCGGTGTAGGTGTACCGGATGATCTCGGCGGCGCGCGGCCAGCTGGAGGCCGACCAGGCGGTCTGGAGCGGGGCGTTGCTGTTGGTGTGGTCGGTGATCGTGCCGGACCAGGCGTCCATGATCTGGACGGCCTTGGCCGCGTAACGGCTGTCCTGGGTGATGTACCACTCCAGGGCCAGCGTGTACGCCGCGATGGCGTCCTCACGCTCGTCGGTGCACCCGTAGTTGGGGTTGGAGTACGAGCCGCACTCGACCACCGCGCGCGGCTTGGGGGTGCGGCTGAGCGAGGCGTACCTGCTCGCGTGCATCTGGTCGTAGGCGGCCTTCCACGGCTGCTCGCCGGCCTTCACCTTGGCCCGGACGAAGTCGAGTTGGGCACGACTGTCCAGCACTCCGGGGTGCGCGAAGGCGGTGGGCGCGGCCTCCGCGGCGGGCGCGGCGGTCAGGCCCGAGGCCAGCAGGGTCAGCAGGCCGGCCAGGGCGGGCAGGCTGCGCAGGCGACGGTTCACGGTGGGCTCCTCTCCTCCCGGTCGTTCCGGCGTCAGGCCGGGATCTGCCACTGCTGGTTGGCCGCACCGAAGCAGTCCCAGAGCTGCAGCCGGGTGCCGTTCGCGGAGCTGGGGCCGGTGGCGTCGACGCAGCGGCCGGAGACCGGGTTGACCAGGGTCGAGCCGCTGCCCGGCTGCCACTTCTGGGCGCCGGTGCCGTTGCAGTCCCAGAGCTGGAGCTGGGTGCCGTTCGCGGTGCCGGCGCCGGTGGCGTCCAGGCACTTGCCGAGGGCCTGCAGCGAACCGTCCGCGCCGACCGTCCAGTTCTGGGCGGTGGTGCCGTTGCAGTCGTACAGCTGGATCGCCGTGCCGTTGACGCTGGAGGCCGCCGCGACGTCCACGCACTTGCCGCCGTAGCCGGTGATCCGGCCGGTCGGACGGGGGGTGCCGGTGCCGCCGCCGGTGACGGCGTTGAAGGTGCTCGCGAACTGGTAGGCGCTCTGCGGGGTCCCGCTGCAGGAGTCGGACAGGGTGCCGTTGGTGGCGCAGGCCTTGTCCCGGCCGAGGGCCCAGAAGGCCAGCAGCTGGATGCCGTTGGTGCGGGCGAAGTTGGTCAGGGTGGTGGCGTTGGCGGTGGTGAACACCTCGTTGGTGCTGTCGTTCACCCCGATCATGGGGGTGTTGCCCTCCATGGCCCAGAGCTGCTGGGAGGTCTTGGTGGTCCAGATCTGCCCGAGCTGGGTGTGCAGCGCGGTGGCGGCGTCGGTGGCGGCCTTGCCCATGTCCAGGGTGGGGCCGTAGTCCATGGTCATGATGTTGACCACGCCGACGTTCAGGCCGCGGCTCTTGGCGTTGTTGAGCAGGCTGATCGAGTTGGACTCCAGGCCGGTCGGGTTGACCGGCAGGGTGTAGTGCACGGCCAGGGTGCGGCCGGCGGCGGCGTACTCCTGCTGGAGCTGCGCGAGGGCCTGGTTGCGGCGGTCGTTGGCGGTGGTGTCGCCCAGCGCGCCGCCCTCGATGTCGAGGTCGATCTTGGTGAGGTTGAGGGTGTCGACCACCCGCTTGTACTGGGCCTTCAGGCTGCTCACCGTGGTGCAGGCCTGGCCGAGTTCGGTGCCGGACGCACCGCCGAAGGAGGCGATCACGTCGCCGCCGGCGGCCCGCAGGCTGTTGATCGCCGACTGCCAGCCGGCATCCGTGATGGGGGTGTTGCCGTTGAGGGTGGCGTTGCAGCTGCCGTCGCTGATGACGAAGGCGAGGGTGAAGTACTTGAGGCCGGTCGCGTTGCGGGCGTTGGCGAGCGCGCTGGGGGAGCCCCAGGTCTCGACGTAGGGCGCGGCGTACTGGGCGGGGAAGCCGGGGCCGGGGTTGGCCGCGGCGGTCGCCGCCGGGGCCGCCGCCAGCAGGGTGCCGGCGGCCAGGGCGAGCGGCGCGAGTACCGCGGTCAGGCGTGAGAGGCGTCGCATGGGTGTCCTCCTGAGGACCGTGTGGGGGGTCGGCCGGGTGCGGTGACGGGGCGTCCGGCGGGCGCCCGGAGGGCGCGGGGGAGGCGTCGGACGACGTTCGGGGACGGCCGGCGTCCCGGTCGGGGGCGTTGCCGCCCGGCTCGGCACCGGAGTCAACCGGACCTGACGGGCTGACGTCAAGGGTTATTGACTGGAAGGTTTACTAACCGTCTTTCCGTCAACTGATGAACGATCAACTGCCACATGGGGGGCGCCCGGTCTTCACGAGTTGACGACAATTGGTAGAGACCAAAGGCTTGACGCTTCGCCGTGTCCAGGAGTTGAATCGCTCCCCGACACCGGCAAACGCTCCCCGAGCCCCCGTCCCGCCGGGTGTCGCCCCTTCACCCCCGAGGCGGTCCGCCCGCACCTGCGGGTGTGTCAGGTCCCGCCTCGGCTCACGGAATCCGGAGCCGACCATGTCCAGGCACCGATCTGCCCACCGCCCCCGGGCCCGCACCGCCGGCGCCGCGCTGCTCGCCGGCGCCCTCGCCGCCACCGGTCTGCTGACCTCGGGCACCGCCGCCCACGCGGCCGGCGAGCCCGTCTCGGTCTGGCTGACCACCACCGACGACGCCGGCGGCCGGCACGTCACCCGAGGACTCCAGCAGCAGGCCGGCATCGCCTTCGGCGCCGGCTCGGGCAGCGGCGGCCAGCTGATCACCGTCGACGACAGCACCCGCTACCAGCAGTTCACCGGCGGCGGGGCCTCCTTCACCGACACCGCCGCCTGGCTGCTGAACAGCAGCGGCGCCCTGAGCCCCGCCACCCGCGACGCCACCATGCGGGCGCTCTTCTCGCCCACCGACGGCATCGGGCTCTCCTTCGTCCGCAACCCGATGGGCTCCTCCGACCTCGCCCGGTTCGGCTACACCTACGACGACCGCCCGGCGGGCCAGAGCGACCCCGCGCTCACCGGCTTCTCCATCGCCCACGACCTGGCGGACGTGCTGCCGCTCACCAAGCAGGCCGCGCAGCTCAACCCCGGCCTGAGCGTGATGGCCTCGCCCTGGACGGCGCCCGCGTGGATGAAGGACAGCGGCAACCTCAACGGCGGCTGGCTGAAGTCCGACTACTACGGCAGCTACGCCCAGTACTTCGTCAAGTACCTCCAGGCCTACCAGGCCCAGGGCGTACCGGTGAAGTACGTGACCGTGCAGAACGAGCCCACCTGCTGCTCCGGCTACCCGTCGATGAGCTGGAACGGCTCCGGGCTCGCCTACTTCACCAAGACCAACCTGCTGCCCGCCCTGGCCGGCGCCGGCCTGAACACCAAGGTCCTCTCGCTGGACTGGAACTGGGACCAGTACGCGTCCTACGCGGCGCCCACCGTCGACGACCCGGCCGTCCGCAGCCACCCCAACTTCGGCGGCATCGCCTGGCACGGGTACGGCGGCGACGTCGCCACCCAGACCACGGTGCACAACCAGTACCCCGGCGTGGACGCCTTCGACACCGAGCACTCCGGCGGCACCTGGATCGGCAACCAGCAGCAGGAGGACATGCGCAACATCATCGACTACACCCGCAACTGGGGTAAGTCGGTGACCAAGTGGAGCCTGGCGGTCGACCAGAACATGGGCCCGCACTACGGCGGCTGCGGCACCTGCACCGGCCTGGTCACCGTGCACAACGGCGACTCGCGCAGCGGGCAGGTGGACTACACCGTCGAGTACTACACGATGGGCCACCTCACCAAGTTCGTCCGGCCCGGCGCCTACCGGATCGCCTCGACCGCCAACTCGGCCGTGCCCAACGTCGCCTGGGTGAACCCGGACGGCTCCAAGGCGCTGATCGCCTACAACGACAGCGGCAGCGCGCAGAACGTCCGGGTCGCCTGGGGCGGGCAGAACTTCACCTACAACCTGCCGGCCAAGACCTCCGCCACCTTCACCTGGAACGGCAGCGGCGGCAACCAGGGCGGCGCGAGCGGGCAGATCACCGGACTGGCCGGCAAGTGCCTGGACGTGGCCGCGGCCGCCACCGCCAACGGCACCGCCGTCCAGCTCTACGACTGCAACGGCACCACCGCGCAGACCTGGACGCTCGGCACGGACGGCACCGTCCGCGCGCTCGGCAAGTGCCTGGACGTGACCGGCGGGGCCACCGCGGACGGCAGCAAGGTGCAGCTCTGGGACTGCAACGGCTCCGGCGCCCAGCAGTGGACGTACTCGGCCGGCTCGCACGACATCGTCAACCCGGCCGCCAACAAGTGCCTGGACGCCACCGGCAACAGCTCGG
The DNA here is from genome assembly GCF_042673745.1 of Kitasatospora sp. NPDC057015. Classification (NCBI taxonomy): domain Bacteria; kingdom Bacillati; phylum Actinomycetota; class Actinomycetes; order Kitasatosporales; family Streptomycetaceae; genus Kitasatospora; species Kitasatospora sp. NPDC057015. Next base: position 59,929 of record NZ_JBHUSG010000042.1, on the reverse strand, counting down.
CGAACGGCACCAGGGCGCAGATCTGGACCTGCACGGGCGCCGCCAACCAGAAGTGGACGGCGCCGACCGCCTGACGGCGCCGACCGCCTGACGCCGGCGACCGCCCGACCCGCGGGGACCGCCCGACCGTGGTCGCCGCCCGACCCGACGACCGCCCGGACGATGATCCGCCCGGGCGGTCGGCCCCCGGCCCCCCGGCGGGCCCCGCGCGCCCGGCGCCCCGCCCCCCCCCCACCCGCGCGCCCCGCCGCCGGCCCCCCCCCCC
>NZ_JBHUSG010000042.1:0-59655 GCF_042673745.1 Kitasatospora sp. NPDC057015 | reverse complement strand
CGGCCTCGACGCCTGAGCGCCGCTCGGGCGCAACGGCCCCTGCGCACCGCGGCGGGGCGGGGGCGGCGGGGCGCCCCCCCCCGGCCCCCCGGCGCTCGCCGCGGGCCGTCCGCAGGACCTCAGCCGCTCGCCGCGGGCCGTCCGCCGGAACCCCGCCCGCTCGCCGCGGGCCGGCTCACGGCACCGACGACGGCGCCCGCGCGTCCTCCCGGCGCAGCCGCAGTTCGCAGATCACGGCCCAGATCACCGAGACCACCGGCACCGCGACCACCGCGCCGATCACGCCGGCCAGGATGCCGCCGGCGATGACCGAGAGCGCGACGGCGACCGGGTGCAGACGGACCGCCCAGCTCATCACCAGCGGGTGCAGCAGATGGCCCTCGATCTGCCCGATCACCACGATGAGCGCCAGCACGATCAGTGCGGTGACCGGCCCCTTGGCGGCCAGGGCGACCACGGCGGCGATCGCCATCGCGACCGGGGAGCCGATCAGCGGCACCAGGGTGGCGAAGAACTCCAGCACCGTCAGCGGGAGTGCGAGCGGCACCCCGAGCAGGGCGAGGGCGATGCCGACCAGGGCCGCGTTGCTGGCGGCGACGATCATGATGCCCCGGGTGTAGCCGGCGAAGGTCCGCCAGGCGGCCCGACCGGCGTGGTCCCAGGTGTCCCGGGCGGTGAGCGGCAGCTGCCGCTCGCCCCACCGCCACATGCTCTCGCCCGAGTGGATGAAGAAGATCGAGCAGAACAGCGCGAGTGCGCCGCCGGTGACGATCTCCACCACCCGGCTGGCCTCGCTGACGGCACGGCTGACGAGAGTGGACCGGTGCTCGGAGAGGAAGGAGCCGATCTTCGACTGGAGGTCCGAGACGGTCTCCGGTTTGATGTGGAACGGCGCGCCCTTCAGCCACTGCTCGATCCGGTCGACGCCGCCGCGGAACTCGTCGCCCAGCTCCTTCCACTCGCCGGCGACGTTCTCGCCGATCAGCGCGAGCACTCCCGCCAGCAGCAGGATCGAACCGAGCATGGTGACCGCGACGGCCGGGCCGCGAGGCATCCACCGGCTGATCAGGTCGGTGATCGGGCGCAGCACCGCGGTGATCACCAGGGCCACGAACACCGCGATCACCGGGAGCACGAGCCGCCCCAGCAGGGACAGGACGGCGTACACCGTGCCGCCCACCAGCAGCAGCCGCCAGGCGTACCCGGCCGCGCGGTCCAGCCCCGGCGGCACCTGGCCGGCCCGGGGTGCGCCGCCGCGTGCCACCGGGCGGCGGGTGGCCGGCGTACCGGCCCGCGGGCGCCGGCGGTCCGGCCTGCCGTCCCGCTCCGGGTCCTGCCCGGCTGCCGCCCGAGGTGTCATGTTGCGGTGTGCCTTCCCTGTCCGTCGACCCACCTGTCGGCCCCGTCCCCGACGTTACGTCAGGGTGTCGCCGCTCCCGTCGCACCGGCCCGGCGCAGCGGCCACGTGTCGTCCGGCCACCCGGAGCAGCGATCACGTGCCGTCCGCGCGCCCTGAGTCGGTCACCCGGCGCCGGTCACCCTGAGCCGGTCACCCTGAGCCGGGGCCGAGCCCGACCCCCCGGCCGAGCAGCGCCGAGGCCGCCGTCGCCGCCATCACCAGGGTGGCGAGGAACGGGAGCCGGCTGTGCTCGCGCCCGGCCACGGGCAGCACGGCGAGCAGCGCCGTCGCGCCGGTGACGCCCAGCGCCGTCCAGCCCGCCGGGCCGGGCGGGCCCGGCGGCGCCACCGTCAGCACCGCGGCGGCCGAGAGCAGGGCCAGCGCGGCGAGCACCCGGGAGCGGGCCCGGCCCAGTCGCTGCGGCAGGCCCCGGACCCCGGCCGCCAGATCGGCCTCGATGTCCGGCAGCACGTTGGTGAGGTGCGCGCCGACCCCGAGCAGGGCGCCGCCGAGCACCGCCCAGACCGGCGGCGGGGGCGCCCCCGGCAGCCCGAGCGCGACGAAGGCGGGCAGCAGCCCGAACCCGAGCGCGTACGGGAGCCAGGACAGCGGCGTCCGCTTGAGGCCCAGGTTGTACGCCCAGGCGGCGCCGACCCCGAGCAGGTGGGCGAGGCCGGCGAGCAGTCCGACGGCCAGCGAGAGCGGTACGCACAGGGCCAGCGCGGTGGCGGCGGCGACGGCGAGCGTGCGCGGCCGGAGGGCGCCGGTGACCAGCGGTTTGTCCGACCGGCCGGCGGCCGTGTCGCGTTCGAGGTCGACCCGGTCGTTGCACCAGCCGACGGACAGCTGCCCGGTCAGGACGGCGCCCGCGACCAGCAGGCAGCGGCCCGGGGCGAGCCCGGAGGCGGCCGCCAGGGCCGTGACCACGGCGCTCACCACGACCGTCGGCTCGGGGTGACACGCCCGGACGAGTCCGCCGACCGACCCCGGAACCGGGTGGCCGGGCAGCCGAACTGAGGCTCCGGCAGGCTGTGTTCCGCTCTCTCCCACCCGACGATGCTAGACGCTCACCGTCCGTCATGTCCGAATGGCCGGTAATGCGGGCGATTCTCCTACTATGGGGCGATGACGCGAATCGCGGCCGTCCACGGAGTCCTCCCACCCCACCGCTACCGGCAGCACGAGATCCGGGACGCGCTCGCGCGGATGTGCCTCGCCGAGGGCGCCGACCGCGGAGTGCTGGACCGGCTGCACGCCGCCGCGGCGGTCGGCACCCGCCACCTGGCACTGCCGCTGGAGCGCTACGCCGGGCTCGGCGGCTTCGGCGCGGCCAACGACCTCTTCATCGAGAGCGCCCTCGACCTGGGGGAGCGGGCCCTGCGCGGAGCCCTCGACGAGGCCGGACTGCACCCCCGGGACGTCGACCTGGTGATCTGCACCTCGGTGACCGGGATCGCCGCCCCCTCGATCGAGGCCCGCCTCGCCCAGCGGGTCGGCCTGCGGCCCGACGTCAAACGGCTGCCGATCTTCGGGCTCGGCTGCGTCGCCGGTGCCGCCGGGATCGCCCGGCTGCACGACTACCTGCGGGGCCATCCCGGCGAGGTGGCCGTCCTGCTCTCCGTCGAGCTCTGCTCGTTGACCGTCCAGCGCGGCGACGGCTCGCCCGCCAACCTGGTGGCGGGCGCCCTGTTCGGGGACGGCGCCGCCGCGGTCGTCGCGGTCGGGCCGGACCGCCCCGGCGGACCGGCCGGACCGACCGTCCGCGCCACCCGCAGTCACCTCTACCCGGACACCGGGAGCCTGCTCGGCTGGCACATCCGCGACCAGGGCTTCCGGATCATGCTCGGCAGCGACCTGCCCGAGGTCGTCCGGGAGCAACTCGGCGTGCAGGTGGGCGCGTTCCTCGCCGACCACGAGCTCAAACGGGACGAGGTCACCGCCTGGGTCTGCCACCCGGGCGGCCCCAAGGTGCTGGACGCCGTCCGGGAGTCGATCGGCCTGCCCGCCAGAGCCCTGGAGCTGAGCCGGCGGTCGCTGGCCGAGGTCGGCAACCTGTCCTCGGCCTCCGTCCTGCACATCCTTCGCGACACGCTGGCCCTGCGCCCGCCGCTGCCCGGTACACCCGGGGTGCTGCTCGCGCTGGGGCCCGGCCTCAGCTCCGAACTCGTCCTCCTCACCTGGTAGGCACCCCATGGCCCCCTACACCCTGCTGGTGCTGCTGGTCGCCCTCGAACGGCTCGCCGAACTCGTCACCGCCCGGCGCAACGCCGCCTGGAGCCGGCGCCACGGCGCCACCGAGTACGGCAGCGGCCACTACCCGACGATGGTCCTGCTGCACGGCGGGCTGCTGGTCGGCTGCCTCGCCGAAACCGCCCTGGCGGACCGGCCGTTCATCCCCGCGCTCGGCTGGCCGATGCTCGTGCTCGCGCTGGCGGCGCAGGCCCTGCGCTGGTGGTGCATCGCCACCCTCGGCCCGCGCTGGAACACCCGGGTGATCGTCGTCCCCGGCCTGCCCCTGGTCGACCGCGGCCCCTACCGCCTGTTGGACCACCCCAACTACCTGGCGGTGGTGGTCGAGGGGGCCGCGCTGCCCCTGGTGCACAGCGCCTGGCTCACCGCGACCGCGTTCACCCTGCTCAACCTGCCCCTGCTGGCCGTCCGGCTGCGCTGCGAGAACGCCGCCCTCGCCGCCGCCCCGGCCGCCCCCTGACCGGGCCCGCCGTGATCGACCTGCTGGTCGCCGGCGGCGGACCGGCCGGACTCGCCACCGCCATCCGCGCAGCGCTCGCCGGCCTGGACGTGGTGGTCGCCGAGCCCCGCGCCACCCCGATCGACAAGGCCTGCGGCGAGGGCCTGATGCCCCCCGCCCTGCGCGGGCTCACCGGCCTCGGCGTCACCGTCCACGGCCACCCGCTGCGCGGCATCCGCTACCTGGACGGCGCCCACCGGGTCGCCCAGGCGCCCTTCGCCTCCGGGCCGGGCCTGGGCGTGCGCCGCACCGACCTGCACACGGCCCTCGCCCACCGGGCGGCCGAACTCGGCGTCCCCGTCCTGCCGGTGCGGGTGGACGGGATCCGCCAGTACGGCGACCACCTGCAGGCCGCCGGACTGCGCGCCCGCTACCTCGCCGCCGCCGACGGGCTGCACTCGCCGATCCGCCGCAGCCTCGGCCTGGCCCTGCCGGACGACCGCCCCGCCCGGTACGGGCTGCGCCGGCACTTCGCCCTCGCACCCTGGAGCGACCACGTGGAGGTGCACTGGTCGGCCCACTCCGAGGCCTATGTCACCCCGCTCGGGCCGGAGTTGGTCGGCGTCGCCGTCCTCACCAGCCGGCGCGGGCCGTTCGACCGGCAGCTGGCCGACTTCCCGCTGCTCGCCCGCAGGCTGCCGCCCGCGGCGGCGCTCGGCGCGGCCCGGGGCGCCGGCGCGCTGCGCCAGCGCGTGCGCCGCAGGGTCGCCGGCCGGGTGCTGCTGGTCGGCGACGCCGCCGGCTACGTCGACGCGCTGACCGGGGAGGGCATCTCGGTGGCGCTGGCGGGGGCCGCCGGACTCGTCGACTGCTTGCTGGCCGGGCGTCCGCAGGCGTACGAGCGCGTGTGGAGCCGCAGCACCCGGCGCTACCGGCTGCTCACCGAGTCCCTGGTACGGCTGCGCGGCCGGCCGGCGGCGGCCGCCCGGATCGTCCCGGTGGCGGCCCGCTGGCCCGGCCTCTTCGCCACCGCGGTCCGGTGCCTGGGCTGACCGCCGGTCGCCGCCCGGACCGCGAGCCGGCCGCCGAGCCCCGGCCGCGGGTCAGGCCTCGGTGAGCAGCAGCTCGCGCAGCCGCCCCCGGAGCCCGTCGCTGAGGCCGAGACCGTCCCGGAGGTAGGCCTCGGGGCCGCCCCAGTGCTCGCGTACCGAGTCCCAGGCCGCCCGGAGGTACTCGGGGCGGGCCTCGAAGATCGGGCGCAGCAGGGTCCACACTTCGGAGCCGGGCTCCGGGACGCTGCCGTCGGCCCGCCGGAACCGGTAGGCCTGGGCGGGGTCGTTGCTGGCCAGGTAGTCGGCGAGGATCGCCTCCTCGGGCACACCCAGTGCCAGCAGCACGACGGCGACCGCCCAGCCCGCCCGGTCCTTGCCGGCCGAGCAGTGGACGACGGCGGGCAGCCCGCCCGGCTCGGCCAGCAGCCGCAGGATCCGCCCGTGCTCCTCGGTGCGGGCGAGCACCCGGTTGCGGTAGGCGGCGATCATGCGGGCCTCGCCGCCGCCGTCGGCCAGTGCGGCCCGCAACGCTGCCAAGTCCCCCTCGCGGAGCAGCCCGTGGAACTTCGCCCCGGCCGCCGGGTCGGTGAGCGCGATCGACAGGTGCGAGGCGCCCGGGATCGGCACGTCCGTCCGCTCCGCGCGCAGGTCCGCCGTCCCCCGCAGGTCGATGACCGACCGCAGGCCGAGGGCGACCAGCGCCGCCACGTCCTGCGCGGTCGCGTGGGCCAGGTGCCCGCTGCGGAACAGCAGGCCGCGCCGGACGGACCGGCCCTCGCCGGCCGGCAGCCCGCCGACGTCGCGGAAGTTGCGGACTCCGGTGAGGTTCGGTGCGGTGTGCTGCTCCACGGCGGGGCTCCCTCGGACGACTGCGCTGACACCCGCACCCTACGAGGGCGCCACCCCGGTGGTCAGGCCCCCGCGGCGGCGGCCCGGCCCGGTACCCGCCAGAGCGGCGCCGCGTTCTGGGCGGGGTCGGTGGACAGCCGGGCGCGCAGCAGGTGCACCGACGCCTCGTCGAGCGCCAGCCCCTCGGTGAGGCGGCGCTGGGTGACGAGGGTGATGCCCCGGCCGCGGAGTGCGGACTGCCAGCGGGCGTGCCGGGTGACCGGACCGGTCGGCCCGTCACCGGGCAGGACGGGGAACTCCGCGTCGTCCGGGGCGGATTCGGCCGGCGCGGCGGCGCGCGCCCGCTCGCGCGCGATCTCGGAGAAGCCGCAGACCTCGACGGAGGCCTGCTCGGCCTGGCTCAGGGTGCGGGCGTCGGTGAGCAGGCGGGCCAGCGGGTTGCGGGCCATCGCCTGGGCGAGGGTCAGCCGGTGGACGCCGGCGCTCCGGGCGTCCAGGCGCAGCGGCTCGGGGACGTCGCGGATGCCGCACAGTCCCCGGACGCCCCGGGCGGCGGCGGCCAGCATCGCGCTGGCCTCCGACGGGTGCCAGTCGAAGATCCGGCGCACCGGCGCGGTGGCCTCGGCGGGCAGGGCGAAGGCGGGCGGCGGCAGGCGGGCGAAGAGCTCGGCCTCGGGGATCTCGCGGTCCAGTCCGGGGCCCGTGACGTACACGTCGGCGGGCAGGCCGCTGCGGGCGCACGCGGCGAGCACCAGGGCGTCGCCGAGCGGGCTGCGCAGGGTGGGTTCGTCGCCGGCCGCGAGGATGTCGCCACCGACGTCGACCACGTCGATCCGCTCGGCGCCGCAGTACGCGGCGGCCGCGGCGACCGTCCGGGCGAGGCCGGCGGCGCCGTCGTACGGATCGAGCAGCCCGAGCGGGCCGCCGAGGTCGCGGGCCAGCCGGGGCAGCGAGGACCCGGCCGGGGCGAGGGCCGTGCTGTCGCCCGTGACCAGGGCCAGCCCGGGGAGCGGGGTGGCGAGCCCGGTGAAGTCGGCCCGCCCGCGCGGGCCGGGCAGCGGGTCGACCGTCAGCCGCTCCCACGAGTAGGTCAGCACCAGGGCGGGGGCGGTGGGTCCGTAGAGCGCGGTGCGCAGCATGGCGGCGGCGATGACGTCGCCCCCACCGCCGGCCGCGATGACAAGTCGCTTCATGGACGCCACCGTTGCCGCAATTATCGGCAATTGCCAGAGGAGCGACGGGCACTGACGAAAAGTCATTTCCCCCCAGGGTGCGAACGTCCCAACCGGCCGGCGGGAGACGGGCGTGCGCTCGGACGTTCACCCCATGACCGCGGGCGGGTGCCAGGCCCTAGCGTCATGGCTTCGGCTTTACCGAAACTTGACTGCGAGGAACGGGAGTCATGCCCCCGATGAGCCATTCGTCACCGGTTTCCCTCACCCTGCTGCCCACCGGCGGCCCCGCCGCCGAGGAGTCGCCCGGAACCCCGTACAAGCAGTACGTCTACGCCTATCCGCACCAGAAGGCGTACCGGCCGCAGAGCGCCGGTGCACTGCTCGGCGACCTGTGGGCCGGTGAGCGGCTGGACGCGCTCTCGCTCTACGTGCACGTGCCGTTCTGCGAGATGCGCTGCGGCTTCTGCAACCTCTTCACCCGGACCGGTGCGCCGGAGCAGGTCACCGGGGCGTTCCTCGGCACCCTGGAGCGGCAGGCCCGGGTGACCCGGGAGGCCCTGGAGGCCCAGGGCCGGGAGATCCGCTTCACCCTGGCGGCCTTCGGCGGCGGCACCCCCACGTACCTGACGGCGGCCGAACTGGCCCGGCTCTGCGACGTCTGCGAGAACGTCATGGGCGCCGACCTGCGGGCCGTCCCGTGGTCGGTGGAGACCTCGCCGGCCACCGCCACCGCCGACCGCCTCGCCGTCCTCGCCGAACGCGGCGCGACCCGGCTCAGCATCGGCGTGCAGACCTTCCTGGAGGACGAGGCCCGGGCGGCCGTACGACCGCAGAAGCGCGCGGAGGTGGACGCGGCGCTGGCCCGGCTGAAGGCCGCCGCCTTCCCGATCCTCAACATCGACCTGATCTACGGCATCCAGGGGCAGAGTGAGCGCAGCTTCGTGGAGTCCCTGGACGCGGCGCTCGGTTGGGAGCCCGAGGAGATCTACCTCTACCCGCTGTACGTGCGCCCGCTCACCGGCCTGGTCGACCGGCACCGCGAGAGCGGCGAGAGCTGGGACGAGCAGCGGTTGCGGCTCTACCGCTTCGGCCGCGACCACCTGCTGGCGGCCGGGTACGAGCAGACCTCGATGCGGGTCTTCCGGCGGCCGGGCACGGCGGCCGTCGAGGCGGCCGACGCCGGCATCAGCGAGTACAACCAGCAGGCCGGCATGGTCGGCCTCGGCGTCGGCGCCCGCTCCTTCACCACCGGGCTGCACTACACCACGGACTACGCGGTCGCCGTGCCCGAGGTCCGCCGGATCATCGACGACTACATCGCCACCCCGACCCAGGACTTCCGGCGCGCGCAGTGGGCGTTCCGGATGGACGAGGACGAACGCCGCCGGATGTACCTGCTGCAGACCCTGCTGGAGAGCGCCGGGACGTCGGTCGCCCGCTACCGCGAACGGTTCGGCGCCACGCCCCGGGAGCACTTCCCCGCGCAGTTCGCCGAGCTGTCCGCCCGCGACTGGGCGACCGAGGACGCCACGGGCACCCTGCGGCTCACCCCGGAGGGCATGGCCTGGGCCGACGCCGTCGGCCCGCTGTTCTTCTCCGCCCGGGTGAACGAGGCGATGGCGGCCTACCGGGACCGCTGAGCCCCGCCGCGAGGGCCCGGGGCGGTCGACCCCGGCCGACCGCCCCGGGCCCCCGGAACGCCGCGGCGGGCGGCGGCGCCGGTCAGGCGACCCCCGCCGGCGGCCGGACGCGGCGCCCGTCCGGCAGCGCCACCGCCACGAGCCCGCCGAGCAGCAGCGCCATGCCCGCGCCGGACCAGCCGGACAGCCGCTCGCCCAGCAGGAGCACCCCGAGCAGGGCGGCCACCAGCGGTTCGGCGAGGCTGAGGGTGCCGGTCGTCGCCGCGCTGATCCGGGTCATGCCACGGGTGAAGAGCAGGTAGCCGAGGGCCGTGGTGCCGAGGGCCAGCCAGCCGACCAGGACGAGCCCGCGCGTCGAGCCCAGCCCGGCCGGCGCCCCCACCAGCCACGGGGAGACCAGCAGCCCCGCGCAGAACACGCTCGCCGGAGCGGCCGCCGCCGGATCCGCGCCGGCCGCCGCGAGCCGCTTGGCCGCGACGATGTAGACGCCGAAGCTCGCGCCGGCCGCCAGGGCCAGCAGCACGCCCCCCGGCTCGGCACGCCCGCCGCTGCCCGGCAGGGCGAGCAGCGCGATCCCGGCGGTGGCGCAGGCCGTGCCGGCGAGCCACCCCGCGGGCGGCCGCTCGCGGTGCAGGACGCGGGCGCAGAGCCCCGAGACGGCGGGCACGCTGCCGAAGGCCACGGCCGTCGTCACGGCCGCGCCCGTCCGGTCCACGGCCTGGAGGAAGGCGCCCTGGAAGAGCGCGGTCACCCCGACGCTCACCAGCATCCACACCCGCGTGCCGGGCCCCCACAGCGTGCGCAGGCCGCTGGGCCGGACGGTCAGCGCGCACAGCACCGCGCCGCCGAGCAGCATCCGGCAGGCGCCGAGCGCCACCGGGTCGACGCGGGCCTGCGCCAGCAGCTGCGCGGGGCCGACCGTGCCCCACAGGACCGCTGCGGACAGCACCGGCACCACACCGGCGCGCACCGCGATTCCACCCGTCACGCCGAGCTCCCGCCCTAGGGCGGCCGAGCCGCCGGATGCGAGGAATGCTAGATTCGCCCCGCCCGCAGGCCCATTGGGGAATTCCCTCGACTACGGATCCCCGGCCGCGCCCCGGCCCGGAGTTTCGTACGGCAGACGCCGGCGGCCCGTGCGGCCGTGCGTGCGCGGGCCCGGCCGGCTGCCCGGCGGCCGTTCTCCGACCCTCCCGGCGCGCGCCGTCCGCGGGCACGGGAGAATGGGGGCATGACCGATGACCATGCCGCAACCGACGCACCAGCCGATGCACCCAGGAGCGCCACCGAGCGACGGCAGCAGTTGCTAGACACGATTCGCCGGGACGGCGGCGCCTTCGACTGGCGCCGCGCGCGGGAGACCTACCGGGTGTACCCCGATCCGCGCCTGGTCCGCCGCGACCTCGAACAACTGCGCAAGGCCGGACAGCTGGTACGACTCGACACGGGTGAGTACCAGGCCGGTTAGCCGAGTACCCGGGCCGGCCGGCCGGGCACCGGGCCGGTCGAGGCGGCCCCCGGGCCCGTGACGATCGGCCGGGACCGGCACCGCGGCCCGCCGCGGGGGCGCCGACGGAGTTCCGCCGGCCGGCGCAGAACCGAGAGACGTAGGAGCAGTGTCCGCCGCCGTCGCCCCCGCGGGGGTGGCGGCGGCGGACCTGTCGGGGCGGGTGGTGACCGCCGCGGCGCTCGTCGGCGGCCCGCCGCGCTACCGCCCCCGCGCCGGCCGGGCCGCGCAGCCGGATCGGTCGGCCACCTCAGGCCGTGCAACCGGATCGCCCGGCCACCTCAGGCCGCGGAGTCGGGCGAGCCGTCCGGCTCGGCCGCCGCGCCGCCCTCGCGGAACCAGCGCGGCGGCCAGCTCCGGTCCCGGGAGACGGCGACCCCCGGGATGCCCAGGGTCGACCGGGCGCAGCGGTGGAACTCGTCGCGCGCCAGCCGGTAGGCGGCGAAACCCGCCCGCCACCGCACCGGATCCGCCGGGACCCGGCCGCTGCTCATCGCGCTGAGGTGCCACACGCACCGGTTCAACTCGGTGACGGCGGTCATCGTGTCCGAGTCGGTGAGCAGCCGCACCGTCTCGACCAGCGCGATGCGCCGCACCTCCGCGTCGTCCAGCTGGGCGAGGTTCTGCTCGGTGGGTTCCAGCGGTGTGGCGTGCGGCGTCAGGCCACGGTGGGCGGCCAGCCGGTTCGCGGCGGCGACGATGTCCTTGATGGCGCTGACGTAGTCCGCGTACGCGACCAGCCGCCGCTCGTCCCAGCGCACGTCGAGCTGCCGGCGCCAGCGGGCCCGCTCCGACAGCGAGGTGCTGACGTACGAGGCACCGGCCCCGACCACGACACCCACCAAGGCGATGAACTCGGCACCCACAGCCACTCGGCCCCCCTCCCGCGGTCGCGCGGCGGATGTGGCCGCACCCGTCGACACTGGCACGAGCGGCGCCGCACGTGAAGCCCCTTCTCGTTCCCGCCGCGCGGCCCGGGCGGGACGTCAGCGGCGGCCCCGCCCCGACCGGTCGGCGCCGGCCGACGGACCGCCGGCCCGGCCGACCGCCCCGGCCAGCAACTCGGCGGCCCGGGTGAGCCGGTGCGGGGGGAGCGTCCCGTAGCCCAGGGCCAGGGCGGGCGGGCCGGGCCGCAGGCGCATCGGGGCGACCGCCTCGACCCGTACGCCGGAGGCGGCGGCCTGAGTGACCGTCAGCTCCTCGGAGGCACCCGGCGGCAGCGCGAGGTAGAGGTGCAGGCCGGCCGCGACGCCGTGCACGCCGGCCGCGGGAAGGTGCTCCCGCAGGCCGTCCAGCAGGGCGTCGCGGCGCCGGTGGTAGTGGGCCCGGACGGTGCGCAGGTGCCGGTGGTAGCCGCCGCCGGACAGCAGCTCCGCGAAGGCGAGTTGGTCGATCACGCCGGTGCCGAGGTCGGCGTAGCACTTGGCGTGGTGGAAGTCGGGGGCGAGCGCCGGGGGCAGGAGCGCCCAGCCGAGCCGCAGGCCGGGCGCGAGCGACTTGCTGAGCGAGCCGAGGTGGACCACCAGGTCCGGGGCCAGGCCCTGGAGGCAGCCGATCGGCTCACGGTCGTAGCGGAACTCGGCGTCGTAGTCGTCCTCCACCACGTACCCGCCGATCTCCTGCGCCCAGGAGAGGAGTTCACCGCGGCGCGCCGGGGCCAGCACCACGCCGGTCGGATACTGGTGCGCGGGGGTGACCAGGACGACGGTGGCGTCGGTGGCGGCGAGCGCCGCGACGTCGAGGCCGTCCTCGTCCACGGGGACGCCGACCGGCTCGACCCCGTGCGCCCGCAGCAGGGCCAGGGTGCCCGGCGAGCACGGGTCCTCGACGGCGAACCGGTGGTGGCCGTGCCGGGCCAGCACCGCGATCAGCAGGGACAGGCCCTGGGCGACCCCGCCGACCACCGTCACCTCGCCGGGGCCGGCCGCCGCCGCCCGGGCTCGGCCCAGGTGACCTGCCAACTCCGCGCGCAGGTGGGGGAGTCCGACCGGATCGCCGTACCCGAACCGCGGGTGCTCGGCGGAGGCGAGGGCCCGCCGGGTGGCGGCCAGCCAGGCACCCCGGGGGAACGCCGCGAGGTCGGGCGTGCCCGGCTTGAGGTCGTAGGTCGGGGGTGTCTCGGCCGCGGCCGGCGGTGCGGCGGGGGCGGGCCGGGCGATGCCCGGGGCGACCCGGGTGCCCGACCCGTGGGCGGCGACCAGGTAGCCCTCGGCCACCAGTTGGGCGTACGCCTCGACCACCACGCCGCGCGAGAGGCCGAGTTGGCCGGCCAGCGCCCTGGTCGCCGGGACCTTCGCCCCGGCCGTGAGGCGGCCGGACCGGACGGCCTCCCGCAGCGCCCGGGTCAGCTGGCCGGTCAGGTCGCCGAGCCCGGGGTCGACCGTGATGAGCAGCTCCGACAAGTGGTCCTCCTCGACGCGTTCGAAGTGGATCTGTCCAGCGGACCACTTCCGCTCCTAGCGTGCCAGACATGCCACTCTCCGACAGCGCCTCCGGCGCCCTGCGCGCCGCCACCGGGATGACCGTGCTGGGGTGCTCGACCAGTGCCACCGCGGCCCTCGCCGACTACCCGCTGCACGGGGCACAGGCCCTGCGCTACCTCCTCGCCGCCGCCGTCCTGCTCCCGCTCGCCCGGCGGGCCGGCCCGCTGCGGCCCGCGCTGAGCCGCGCCGAACTGGCCCGGCTGACACTGCTCGCCGCCACCGGCCTGTTCGCCTTCAACGTGCTGATGATGCAGGCGCTGCGCCACAGCGACCCGGCGGCGGTCGGCAGCGTGGTGGGGTGCACCCCGCTGCTGCTGGCCGTCCTCGGTCCGCTGCTGGCCCGTCGCCGGCCGCAGGTCCGACTGCTGGCCGCGGCCGCCGTGGTGGTGGCCGGGGCGGCCGTCACCCAGGGCCTGGGCCCGGGTGACCTCCCCGGGTTCCTGTTCGCCCTGGGCACGCTGGCCTGCGAGGCGGCGTTCTCGCTGCTGGCCGTCGGCCTGCTGCCGAGGCTGGGCCCGGTCCGGGTCTCGGCGTACACCACCGCGCTGGCGGTACCGATGTTCGCCCTCACCGGGCTGGCCCTGGAGGGCGGCCGGATGGTCCGGATGCCGAGCGCCGCCGAGGGGGCGGCCCTGCTGTACCTGTCGCTCGCCCTGACCGTGGTGGCCTTCCTGCTCTGGTACACCGCGCTGGGCCTGCTCGGGCCGGAGCGGAGCGGACTGTTCGCGGGCCTGATCCCGGTGACCGCCGCCCTGTCCGGAGCGGTTCTCGGCACGGCCGCCCTGCGCCCGGCCGAACTGCTCGGCAGCGTCGTGGTCGGCCTCGGGGTCTGTGCCGGTCTCGTGGTGGCGAAGGCGCCTGAGCCGGCCCGGCCGGCGGAGGCGGTGCCGGCCGGGCGTTGAGGGCGCCCGGCCGCCCGGTCCGCCGTGGGGGCGAGGTGTCCGTAGTGGGTGGCCGGGCGGTCGGTGAACGGGCGCCGGTGACCGGGTGCCGGTGACCTGGGGGGTGACTGACCTGGGGTCAGTGCCCGAGGAGTCCGGCGAGGTCGGTGCCGAGGTTAGCGACCTTGGTGAGGTCCCCGACGTCGGTCACGGCCAGCACGGGGATGCTGTAGGTGTGCTCCGTGCGGGAGGGCGCCACGGTGTCCGCCGGGGCCGCCGTCGCGGCGTCGGCGGCGGTGAGCGCGCCCGCGAGGAGCAGGGCGCCGGCGAGGGCGGTACGGGCGGCGGTGCGCATGGGGCCTCCGGGGGTAGGGTCTGCCGGCCCTGCTCAACTGCCGGCGTCGTGCGAGGTCACGGGTGCTGCGGGAAAGCCGCCCGGACGGCCGCCGGGCGTGTGCGCCGCCGGTGTGACGGATCGTCCGGTCGCCGGTGTGACGGGCCGTCCGGCGCTGGTGGAGGGGGCGGCCGGCGGCCGGTGGAGGGCGGCGGTCGGAACGGACGCGGGCCCGTGCGGACAGCCGCCGGTGCGACAACTCCGCGGGCCGCCGCCGGGATGCGGGCTTGACATCGGAATTGGTCCAGTCCATTTTGTTCAGCACCCCCGCACCTCCATCCCCCACGATCTCCACCGGAGGTACCGTGCACGTCCGTACCCGGCTGCCCGCGGTCGGCGCAGCCGTCCTGCTGGCCGCGACCGCCGCGCTCACCGCCCCCACCGCGGCCCATGCGGCGAACCTGATCACCGATCCCGGCTTCGAGAGCGGTTCGCTCACCGGCTGGTCCTGCTCCGGCGGGCTCGGCTCGGTGGTGTCCACACCCGTCCACGCCGGCTCGCGCGCCCTGGCCGGAGCCGCCAGCGCCTCCGACAACGCCAAGTGCGTGCGGACCGTCGCCGTCCTGCCCAACACCACGTACTCGCTGTCCGGTTGGGTGCGCGGCAGCTACGTCTACCTGGGCGTCACCGGCGCCGGCTCCACCTGGACGTCCTCGCCCTCCGCCTACACGCAGCTCGCCGTCTCCTTCACCACCGGAGCCTCCCAGACCAGTGCCGAGGTGTACCTCAACGGCTGGTACGGGCAGGGCACCTACTACGCCGACGACGTCAGCCTCGACGGCCCCGGCGGCGGTACGCCCGACACCCAGGCGCCGACCGCGCCCGGGGCGCCGGCCGGCACCGGCAAGACCTCCTCCACGGTCTCGCTGTCCTGGACCGCCTCCACCGACAACGTCGGCGTCGCGGGCTACGACGTGTACAGCGCCGGCGCCAAGGTCGCCACCACCACCGGCACGGGCACCACCGCCACCGTCACCGGCCTGACGGCGAGCACCGCCTACACCTTCACCGTCAAGGCCCGCGACGCGGCGGGCAACACCTCCGCCGCCTCCGGCCCGGTCACCGTGACCACCGACGCCGGCGGCGGCACGGGCACCGGCTTCAAGCAGGCCGCGCCGTACCTCTACAACGGCTGGGGCAACCCGCCGGCCGCCACCACCGTGATGAACGCCACCGGCGTCAAGTGGTTCACGATGGCGTTCATCCTCTCCTCCGGCGGCTGCAATCCCGCCTGGGACGGCCAGCGCGCCCTGGCCGGCGGCGTCGACCAGAGCACGATCAACGCCGTCCGGGCGGCCGGTGGCGACGTCGTCCCGTCCATCGGCGGGTGGAGCGGCAACAAGCTCGGCCCCAACTGCGCCACCGTCGCCGACCTGGCCGGCGCCTACCAGAAGGTCATCGACGCCTACGGGTTGAAGGCCGTCGACGTCGACATCGAGAACACCGACGAGTTCGAGAACAACGCCGTCCAGGACCGCATCGTCGGCGCGCTCAAGCTGGTCAAGCAGAACAACCCGGGTCTGCGCACCATCCTCACCTTCGGCACCGGGACCACCGGCCCCACCGCGGCGGGCAACCGGCTGATCGAGCAGTCCAAGGCCCTCGGCGCCGACATCGACGTCTTCACCATCATGCCGTTCGACTTCGGCAACGCCTCCACGGACATGTACGCGAGCACCGTCAGCGCGGCCGAGGGCCTCAAGGCGAAGCTCAAGTCCACCTTCGGCTGGGACGACGCCACCGCGTACGCCCACCTGGGCATCTCGGGCATGAACGGCGTCAGCGACAACCAGGAGGTCACCACCGTCCAGAACTGGACCGGGATCCGGGACTGGGCCAACTCCCACCACATCGCCCGACTGGCCTTCTGGTCCGTCAACCGCGACCGCGGCTGCGCGGGCGGCGGCCTGGCCGAGAACTGCTCCGGCATCGCCCAGAGCGACTGGCAGTTCACCTCCATCACGGCCGGTTTCACCGGCTGACCACACCCCGCCCACCCGCCACGGGTGGGCCCCGGGCCGGACCGCCGCTCCAGGCGGTCCGGCCCGGGGGCGGGCGCCGGTTCACGGGGGAGGAGTCCCCGCATGCGGGTCTCAGAGGGTGTCGAGCACCCGGGGCAGCCGCTCGGCCACCTCGTCCGCGAGCCGCTCGAACGCGGGGCGCAGGAACGGGCCGGCCACCCGGGCCAGGCCCTTGAACTGCAGCCGTGCACGGTAGTCGACGACGGTACGCCCCGCCCGAGCCCGGACCGTGATGTCGTCGGTCGCCGTCACGGTGCGGTTCGCCCCGACGAACACCAGGCGGTCGGCCTCGTACCGGTCGAGCCGGTAGGAGAGTTCGGTGCGCCGCCCCCGGAACCGGGAGACGTTCAGCCAGCGGGCCCCCTCGGCCACCGGGCCGCCGTCCAACCGGGCGCAGCTCTCGGTGCCCGGGTCCCACTCGACCGTGTGGCCGAAGTCCGCGAGATACCTCAGCACCTCGTCGGCGGGACGGTCGACGGTGATGCTGCGTTCGACGGTGACCATCGGTGCTCCCTCCTGGCGCCCCGGCGCCGCGCCGGCGTCCGCCGTCGGCTTGTTCGGAGCCGGACGGCGTTCGGATGGGTCGGGTCGGCCCGGTGTGCGGGTGGCCGGACGTTCGAACTGGCTCGGTGCTCGAACCGGCTCGGTGCTCTGACGGGTTCGGTGCTCGAACCGGCTCGGTGCTCGGGCGGGCTCGCCGGGGTTCGGACGGTTCGCCGTGCCTACCAGCCGGCGATCCGGCCGACGGCGAAGCCGAGGCAGCTGACCACCATCAACGCGATGAGCAGCAGCGGAATCCAGCCGGGCCAGGCGGTGTGGAGTTCGACGGACTCGGGGGTCGAGATCGCGGCGCCGGTCGAGGACTCGCACTCCGGGGTCTCGGTGGGCGCCGGGCGTGGCGTGCCGGTGGTGGGCCGGGTCGCCGGCGGGCGACGTACGGTCGGTTCGATCACAGCCATCGTGTCCTCCTGCCGAGAAGCCCGTCCGTGCACCGGTTCGAGGGGCGGACGGGTGAGGGGTACGGGTCCCAGCGTCCCGCCCGGAGCCCCGACCGGCCGCTCGCATCGCTTGCGCACCGGTTGCCCGGGGCCGGAGCGGGCCGGTGGCTCAGGAGTCGCCGTCCAGCTGGGCGCGCAGGCGGATCAGGCCGTCCCTGATCCGGGTCTTGACGGTACCGAGCGGGGTGTCGAGGAGGTCGGCGATCTGGGCCTGGGTGTAGCCGCCGTAGTAGGCGAGGATCAGTGACTCGCGCTGGGGCCTGGTCAGTGCTGCCAGCAGCCGCCGGACGCGCTCCTGCTCGAACCGGAGCTCCACCTGCTCGGCGACCTCGTCGAACACCGGCGCGTACGAGCGGACGGTGACCCGCCAGTCCCGGTCGAAGGCGGCCTGGGTGGCGCGGACCCGGTCGACCGCCCGGCGGTGGGCGATGGTGAGGGCCCAGGCGAGTACGGACCCGCGCTCCGGCCGGTAGCGCCCCGCCGTGTGCCAGAGCTCCAGCATCACCTCCTGCGCCACCTCCTCGGACTGCGCCGGATCCCGCAGGACACGGGTCGCCAGGCCGAGCACCGGCCCGGCGAGCTCGTCGTAGAGGCGGGCGAAGGCGTCCTCGTCGGCCAGGGCGACCAGCGCCACCAGCGCCGGCAGCCGAACGTCGCGGTCCCGCCGGTCGGTGGCCGGGGGGCCGGGGCGCGGTCTGACTCCCACGCGGCTGTGCCGCGACTCTGCCTTCACCAGGCCACCGTCACGGAACCGACCGGAGGGAGGCTACTTGCAGCGTTCCTGCACCGTTATGGGGTGCGCTGCTCCCGCGGCACGTCGTCCAGCGCTCCGGCACCCGCCGGTCGGCGGGGTGCGACCCCTGGCCGACGGCGGGGGAGGGGAGGTCCGACGGCGGGGGGCGGTTCGTCCCGGAGTACGAGGTGACGGCGGCCCAACGCTTGCGACGCTTTCTGAGGGCATGTCATGTCCCGGAAAGAGAAAAGAGATCACTGATGATTCGCACGCGCAGGATGACCGGCCTGGCCGCCTCCGTCATCGGCCTGGTGTCGGCAGGGACGATGCTGGCCGCCGCGCCGGCCGCCCAGGCCGCCGTCGGCCCGGAGGGCTGTACGGCCTATGTCTCCCACACCGACGAGCACACCGCGGTCGGCTGGTGCGCACGCGGCAACGGCACCTGGTACGTGAAGGCCAAGTGCGCGGGCCCGGGCCGGGTGAACGGTCCCTACGTCGGCAGCCAGGGCAAGCGGTCGATGGGCCGGGAGCAGGCCTCCACGGTGAACTGCGGCACCAGCGGCTGGCCGATCGAGATGAGCGTCGTCAACATCAAGGCGTGAACGTCAGGTCGTGAACACGAAGTAGTGAACGACAAGCCGTGAACGTGAACGACAAGCCGTGAAGGTGAACGACAAGCCGTGAACGGCGGGTACGGGCCCGGCGGCCTTCGGGCCGCCGGGCCCGTACCCATGGGTGCACGTGGGGGCCGGGCCCGTACCGGCGGGTGCCGCTCACATCGGCCCCGGCTCCTCCGGCCAGAGCACGGAGGGCTCGCCGGGTTCGACGGCCGCGTCGGACAGGTCGACGACGGCGTCGTGGCGGTGGCGCCGCGCCGTGTCCGTGCCGGCCTCGCGGGCCGCCGCGGCCAGGGCCTCCTCGGCGGTCGGGGCGCAGACCGTGAAGTGCTGGATGCCGCGCCGGCCGCCGCCGGTGACGGTGGTGAGGGTGACGCCCCAGCGGCGCGGCGGCAGGTCGAACCGGGGCCGGCGCCGGCCGGTGGGCCGGGCGAGCGGGGTGGGCGCGTCCGGGGTGGCGGACGGGTCCCCGTCCGGCGGCCGCAGGCACCGCGCGGGGTCGTCCGCGCAGGGGGACGGCAGTTTGGCGATCACGGGCGGCATCCCTTCGAGAAGGCCGAGCGGCCGGCGGCGGGGTCGGGCGCCCCGCGTCGAGGCCGGCCTCGGACAGTGGGTCTGGTCCGGTCTCCGGAGTGGGTGGGAGCGGGTACGGCCCGCCGGGCGGTGGTCGCGCGCCCCGGAGTGCGTCCCGGAGTGCGGCACGTGACGCCCGCGCTCGCGTCGCCGGCGCATCACCGGTCAGCGCGTCACCGGTCGGCGGGCCGTCGGTTCAGCGGGCCGCAGTCGCATTCCAGGTGTGCGCCACATCGACCACCAGGCGGTTGTCGAGCTGGAAGACCCGGAACGGCAGGCGGGCCCGGACTCCGAGGCCGATCTGGGTCTGGCCCTCGAAACTGGCGCCGAAGCGCGTGTCGGTGAAGGTTCGGTAGCCGGTCAGGTCGACGCCGGGCAGCGCGCGGCCGCCCTGGCCCGGGTAGGTGGTGGCACCCGTCGCAGGGTCGTAGGAGGGTGCGTTGACGACGATCTCGATGATCGCGCCGCCGCGTACCGGCAGCGGCCGGCCGGAGCCGTCCTGGTACAGCGTGTCGACGTACCGGACGTGGTAGCCGACCGGTGTGCCGGCCGAGGTGCCCGGTACGTCGAGGACCAGTCGGTCGTAGCACGGGTGCGTGCCGGTGCGGATGTTCCGCAGCGAGTGTGAGTTGACGGAGCCGAGGTCCTTCGGCAGGCTCCCCCAGCCGGTCGGGCAGGTCTGCGCGGCCGGGGCGGGCTGGGCGCTCCGGGCGGCCGCGGCCACCGTGGTGGTGGCGGGCGCCGCCGGGGAGGCGCCCATCAGGGTGACGGGGACCGCGATCGTCGCGGCGAGAGCGAGTGCACCCGGGATTCTGAACCAACGTCGCATGGCTGCCTCCTTGGGCAGTGCGTGAGTCTCTCACCCTGGGAGACGGCGCCGGCGGAGCGCATGGTTCCACTTCTGCCCCGCCGCACCGATTCCCGGTTCAGCCCGGTTCGGTTCCCAAGAAGGCCCGGCCCCCTCCGGCTGTCGGCTCAGGCCTGTTCGGCGGCGCGGGTGCGGGCGTAGTGGCGGGCCGCGCGGACCCGGTCGCCGCAGCGCTGGGAGCACCACTGCCGGGCGGCGTGGGTGCGCAGGTAGAAGCGGATGCAGTCGGGGGCGCCGCAGGCGGCGACCGAGGCCGCCTGCGGGCCGTCGAGCAGCTCCGCCGCGTCGCGGGCGAGGAGGGCGAGGGCGGCGTCCAGCGGAGTGGCGGCGGCGGGCAGCGACTCCAGGCGCGGGCCCGCGTCGGCGTCCTCCCAGTGCAGTCGGCCGCCGAAGGGGGTCGCGCCCAGGACGGCGTTGACCTCGGCGAGTGCGGCCGGATCAGGGGTTTCGTGGTGCAGGCGGGCGCCGAGCAGGGCGCGTACGCACTCGCGCAGTGAGCGGAGCCGCTCGATCCCGGCGGGAGTGAGCGCGGCCGGGCTCGGGAGCAGGCCGGCGGTGGTCAGCCACTCGCGGGCGGCGGCGGGGTCGGCGAGGTCGTCGACGGGCCCGGTGGGGCGGGCGGTCCGGGTGTTGACCAGGGCCAGCGCGGGGTGGTCGGCGGCGCCGGGGGCGGCGGGCAGGGGTGCTGGGGCGTGCTGGGGTCCGGCATGCGGGGTGCTCACATCTCTCACGGTACCTCTTGCTGTTCTCCGTGAGGAGGACTAGCGTCATCCTCACGCCAAAACGTGAACTATTCCGTGAGAGGTTCCATCTCGTGACGACCACCACCGCATTCGCCGTCCGCGCCGTCGGCGGACCGACCGCCGTCCTCGAGTACGGCGGACTGCGCCTGCTCACCGACCCCACCTTCGACGAGCCCGGCGACTACGTCCCCGACCACGGGCTGATCCTCAGCAAGCTCCGGGCCTCCGCCGTCGGGCCCGACGAGATCGGCCCGGTCGACGCCGTCCTGCTCTCGCACGACCAGCACGCCGACAACCTCGACACCGCCGGGCGGCTGCTGCTGGCCGAGGTGCCGCTCACCGTCACCACCCCGGCCTCCGCGGAGCGCCTCGGCGGCACGGCCCGCGGCCTCGCACCCTGGGAGTCGCTCGAACTGGCCCGCCCGGCGGGCGGCCGGGTGGTGGTGACCGCCGTACCCGCCCGCCACGGTCCGGCGGGCTGCGAAGCCGTCACCGGCGACGTCACGGGATTCGTGCTGACCGGCGCCGGTCTGCCGACCGTCTACGTCAGCGGCGACAACGCCTCGCTGGACCTCGTCCGGGCGATCGCGAAGCGGACGGGCCCGGTGGACACCGCGGTGCTCTTCGCCGGCGCCGTCCGCACCCGGCTGTACGACGGCGCGCTGCTCACCCTCGACAGCGCGCAGGCCGCCCTGGCCACCGGGATCCTCGGCGCCCGCCGGGTCGTGCCGGTGCACTTCGACTCCTGGCAGCACTTCACCGAGGGCGCCGCCCACCTGCGTGCCGCCTTCGAGCGGGAGGCCCTGGCCGACCGCCTCGTCCTGCTGGCCCCCGGCGAGTCCGCGGCGCTCTGACGGACCGCCATCCCGCTCGCGGGCCCGGCCGACCCCCGGCCGGTCCCCGCGCCGGTCCCCGTGCCGGAACCCCGGGCGGCGTCGCCGGCGTGACCGGCACCACGTACGGTCCGTCAACCTCCGTACGGGAAGCGGTTCGCCCCCCGACTAGGCCGCCACCGCAGGGGCCACGCCCGGCTGTCGCCCCGGCCCCGGGCCGCGCACCCGGCCGACCTGCGGGTAACACCTTCGCCACCCGGGTGGATCCAACCGTCGGGTACTCGCTACGGTGGCCCGCAACCGCATCACCTGACACATCCGCACAACGGGGGCACCATGGTAAGGGCACCAGAACCGGGGGGCTCGGGGTTCCGGGTCCAGCCCGGCGAGCTGGACGGGGCCGGGCAGACCGCCAAGCAGACGGCGGAGCTCATCCCGGGGGAGACCAAGGGCGTGCTCGGCTCGTCCGACAAGGCCGAGGGCAGCCTCAAGGGCTGGGCCACCGGCGCCGAGCTGAACGTCTGCACGGACTCCTGGCGGGCGCTGCTTGACGCCCTGTCGGCGGAGATGGACCGGCAGGGCGAGAACCTGGTCAAGACCGCGAAGAACTACCGCGAGTCCGAGGAGAAGGCCGCGGGCCGGATCGGCGGCCTCGCGCACGCCGGCGGCGGGCCGGAGTTCGCCGCCGGTGGTGGCGGCGGCGCGGGCGACCGGCTCTCGACGATGTCGGCCTTCGACAACGGGATGGCGAAGGGCGGAGCCGAGACCGGGTCGACCAGGCCCACACCGGCCGACCCCGGATCGACCAGGCCGACTCCGGCCGACTTCGGGTCGACCAGGCCCACGCCGGCCGACCCGCCGTGGGCGCACACCTTCCAGCCGCCGGACGACGGCACGGTCGGCTGGGAGCGCCCGGTCATCACCGGCGACCCCGACCCGGGCTTCCACGCCCCGCCGGGGATCGGCGAGAACTTCGCCGAACTCCCGCTCCCGAGCCCGGCCGAGCGCGCCCGCATCGACGCCGAGCGATTCGGCCCCGGCGCCAAGTCCCCGCAAGGAATCTGACCATGGACATCGCGACCCTGCGGGACGCCAGGCCCGCCGACCTCTACGACACCGCCACCGCCTACGACAAGTTGGCGGAGAACTTCGGCAGGCACGCCGGCACCTGGAAGGACGGCGTCGACACCCGCGTCAAGAACTCGCAGTGGACGGGCAGCGCCGCCGACCAGGCCGAGACCTCGCTGTCCCAGACCACCGCCAAGCTGTCCGCCGCCCAGATCGAGCTCGGCATGATCGGGCCCGTCCTGCGCGACGGGGCCGAGGCCTTCCTGCTCGCCCAGTCCAAGCTGCTGGACGCGCTGGAGGAGGCCAAGGCCGGCGGTTACACCGTCACCGACGACGGCGGCGTCTCCTGGCCGCCGGCGTCGCCGGGCGAGCGGCACGACCCGGACTTCCAGAGCCCGTCCGTCAAGGGCCACCAGATCTCCGACCGGATCAGCAACGCCCTCGCCGAGGCGGCGCACGCCGACCAGGTGATCGCCGAGCGCCTGCGGCACTACACCGACAACGCCAAGAGCGGCGCCGGCCTCGACCTCGGCACCGCCACCACCGAGCTCACGAGCAAGGTGATGAACATCTTCGGTGGTGAGGAGGACCTGCTCGCCAAGGGCATGCCCGCCGCGAACGCCACGCCGACCGAGGTCAACTCCTGGTGGAACGGCCTCACCGCCGACGAGCAGCAGCGCCTGCTCAAGGACCACCCCGACCTGCTCGGCAACCGCGACGGCATCCCCGCGGAGACCAGGGACACGGCCAACCGCGCCCTGCTCCCCGGCCTGATCAAGGACCTGGAGAACAAGCCGAACCGCACCGAGGACGAGCAGACCAAGCTCGACGGCTTCAAGAAGATCCAGGGCCGGCTCGCCGAGGAGGACGGCAAGGGCAACCCGCCGGTCTTCCTGATGGCGATCGGCACCGAGGGGCAGGGCCGGGCGGCCATCTCCTTCGGCAACCCGGACACCGCCGACGACGTGGTCGCCTACGTCCCCGGGCTCGGCACCAAGGTCGGCGACGTCGGCGGCAAGGACGGGAACCGGGCCAAGGACCTCTGGACGGAGGCCCAGAAGGCCGACCCGTCCCGCACCACCGCCTCCATCACCTGGCTCGGCTACGACGCCCCGCAGCTCAAGGGCGCCGAACAGGAGACGCTGGCCGTGGCCGGCACCCAGCGCGCGGAACAGGGCGGGGCCGGCTACCAGCAGTTCCTGCAGGGCCTGCGCAGCACCCACGAGGGCACGCCCGCGCACGTCACCGCCCTCGGGCACAGCTACGGTTCGCTGACGGTCGGCCAGGCCGCCCAGCGCCCGGGCGGCATCCCCGCCGACGACATCATCCTGGTCGGCAGCCCCGGCACCGGCGCCCAGAAGGCCGATCAGCTCGGCGTCGGCTCCCAGCACGTCTGGGTCGGCTCCGCGGAGCACGACCCCGTCACCCACCTGCCCAGCCACTCCGAGACCAACGGCATGCTCGGCGGCGCCGGCATCGGCCTGGTCACCGGCGGCATCCCCGGCGCCCTGGTCGGCGGGTTCATCGGCGACCAGGTCGGCAAGTCCGGTGACCCGCACGAGCTCTGGTTCGGTCAGGACCCGGCCAGCAGCGAGTTCGGCGGCCGGCGCTTCGACGTCGCCGACGGCGAGTGGAAGCACTCGCACTCCGACTACTGGAACCAGGACTCCGGCGGCAGCGGGGGCAACTCGCTGCGCAACCTGGGCAGCATCGTCTCCGGTCACGGCGACCGCGTGAACCTTCAGGAACCCCGATGAACCCCCGTGCACTGCGCGCCGTGGCCGCGCTCGCCGTCACCGCCCTGCTGGTCGGCGGCTGCTCGTCGGCCGGCGCGGACACAGAGAAGAAGAGGACCCCGAGCATGGACGCCTCCGAGGCCCGGAGCAAGATCGACGCCCTGCTGGACGGCACCACCAAGGCCATCGTCCCGGCCGTCCAGTTCAGCGACGACGCCTACACCAGCAGCGAGAACACCGAGGGGATGAACGACCGCCCGGACGGCACCACGCACCTGTCCAAGAACCGCTACGTGATGACCAAGGTCGCGCAGGCCAAGTACGGCGCCCTGCTCGGCCTGGTCGAGCGGTACTGGAAGGCGCAGGGGTACACCATCACCAGCGTCAACTCCGACGACCGGATGCCGGCCATCGACGCCCAGGCCGGGGACGGCATCGGCGTGCACATCCAGATCGGGTTCCCCGGCAACGTCACGCTCTCCGCCGGCGTCGGCGCGGTCAAGGACCCGCAGACCCGCTACCCGTTCGGCCCGGGCACCCCGCTGCCCACCGACGCCAAGGGCAACCAGGACCTGCTGCCCAAGGTGGACGACCCGTTCTGGTCGCACTGACGGGCCGACGACGCCCGACGGTCCGCCGCCCTCCCTCCTCGCCGTTCGGCGAGGAGGGAGGGCGGCGCCGTTCGGTCCCCGCGCGGCGCCGTTCGGTACAGGGCGGGTGGCGCCGCGCGGCGCGCCCGATGCCCGGCGGAGCCGCCCTCCGCGGGCGGGGCACCCGTGGCGCGCCCGGGGCGGTGTCCGGCCCCTCACCCGAACGGCCCTGTCGCCTTGCCGGGGGGCGGGTTCCCGGAAGGCTGGGGGAGTCAGCCGTCGCCGTACCGGACAGGAGGGTCTCCATGGCCCGGATATCGAAGCCCGCCACCCCTGCCACCGCCACCGCGAACCGGGAGGCGCTGGCCGGGTACGACATGGCCGACCGGCAGGACTTCGCCGACAGTGCCCGCGGGCTGATCGCCCCGCTCCCGTGCCGGCTGTCCGGGGCCGACGGGCACGTCATCTTCGATCCGGCCGCCTACGACCACCTCGCCGACGACGCCCCGGCGCCCGACACGGTGAACCCGAGCCTGTGGCGGCAGTCGCAACTGATCTCCAAGGGCGGCCTGTTCAAGGTCGTCGACGGCGTCTACCAGGTCCGCAACAACGACATCGCCAATCTGACCGTCGTCGAGGGCGAGCACGGCCTGGTCGTCGTCGACTGCATGGCCTCCGTCGAGGCCGCCGCCCAGGGCATGGCGATGATCCGCGAGCACGTCAGCGACAAGCCGGTGGCCGCGGTGATCTACACCCACACCCACATCGACCACTACGGCGGCGTGAAGGGCGTGGTGAGCGTCGAGGACGTGGCCTCCGGCAAGGTCCCGATCATCGCCCCGGGGACGATCGCCTCCTTCGACAAGCACGCGATCGGCGAGAACGTCATCGCGGGCAACGCGATGTCCCGCCGGGCCGGCTACGCCTTCGGCAGCCTGCTCGACCTCAGCGCGACCGGCTGCGTCACCTGCGGCATCGGCATCGGTACCGGACCGGGCGTCACCGTCTCCTACATCTCCCCGACCGACGGGATCACCCGGACCGGCACCCGGCGGGACCTCGCCGGCCTGGAGTTCGAGTTCCTCTACGCCCCGGACACCGAGGCGCCGGAGGAGATGCACATCTGGATCCCCCAGCTCGGCGCGCTCACCTGCGCGGAGAACGCCAACCACTCCCTGCACAACATCCAGACCCTGCGCGGCGCGCGCACCCGGGACGCCCGCAACTTCGCCCGCTACCTCGACGAGACCCTGCAGCGCTGGGGCGACGACGTCCTAGTCCACTACGGCCCGCACACCTGGCCGGTCTGGGGGAACGGCGAGGTGACCGCGTTCCTGGAGTCCCAGCGCGACACCTACAAGTACATCCACGACCAGGCCCTGCGCCTGGCGAACAAGGGCTACACCCCGCTGGAGGCGGCCGAGGAGATCGAGCTGCCCGAGGAGCTGGGCCGCAGGTGGTTCAACCGCGGCTACCACGGCACCCTCCACCACGACGTGCGCGCGGTGTTCACCAAGGAACTCGGCATGTGGGACGGCGACCCGGTCTCCCTCCACCCGCACCCGCCGGTGGAGACCGCCAGGCGGTTCGTCGACCTGATCGGCGCGGAGAAGATCCTCGCCGAGGGCCGGCGCGCGATCGCCGCCGCCGACTACCGCTGGGCCGCGCAGATCCTGCACGCCCTGGTCTTCGCGCAGCCCGACCACCAGGCCGCCCGCGACCTCCAGGCCGACGCCTACGAGCAGATGGGCTACCAGGCGGAGGGGCCGCAGTGGCGAGGCGTCTTCCTCACCGCCGCCCGGGAGCTGCGGGAGGGCGTGCTGCCCGCCGCGTTCGCCACCGCCAGCCCGGACAGCATCCTCGCCATGCCGATCGACATCCTCTTCGACTACGCCGCCGTCCACCTGATCGGCGACAAGGCCGCGAACGCCGACCTGCGGATCGACTTCCACTTCACCGACTCGGACCAGACCTGGACGATGTGGGTCGGGCGCGGTGTCCTCAACGCCCGGCCCGGCGCCTCGGCCGACACCCGGCTCACCGTCACCGGGCCCAAGTCGGCCCTCGTCGGCGCCCTGCTGAAGCCCGCCACCGCCGGGCAGCTGGCCCAGGCGGGGAAGATCGTCCTCGACGGGGACGAGACCGCCCTCCAGACCCTCGCCGGTCTCTTCGACGACTTCGACCCGGACTTCGCCGTCGTCACGCCCTGACCGCACTGCACCGCACCGCTCGCGGCCCCACCTCTCCCGGCCCCACCTCTCCCGGCAACGGGAGCGGGCGTCCGCCGGCCGCGGCCTCGGGAACGCCGGGGCGGCGGCCGGCGTCCCGCCGGCCGCGAGCGGCTCGCCCGGGGGAGGTCACCAGGTGGGTGCGGGCACGGTGGTGATACCCAGCGTGCTCTGCATCGGCAGCAGTCCGGCCTGGATCACGCCCAGGAAGAAGGGCACCATCAGCTCCATGAAGCGCTCGGACCGCTCGGTCCCCAGCGCCTCCCACGGCCCGGCCGCCAGCTGGTCGGTGAGCCGCTCGACCTCGTTGCGGCCGGCCCGCCCGCGCTCGGTGACCTCGCCGTCCGCGTCCAGCCAGCCGCGCGAGGCCAGCCGCTCCCGGGCGGCCGACCACTCCTCGTCCGTCCAGCCGCGGCCGGCGAAGTTCTCCGCCGGAGCGGCTCCCACCGCGGCGAAGGAGACCAGCGACTCGCACGGGTCCAGGCCCGCCGTGAGGAGTGCGGCCAGGTGCCCGTCCCCGCGGTGCTCGCGCAGGACGGTGACCGCCTGCCAGAGCGCCAGATGCGGCTCCTCGGGCCAGGCCAACGCGGCGTTGGCCGCGGCCAGCGGCCGCCCGGCCGTCACGGCGGCCTCGGCCGCCAGCCGGGCCAGCCCCACCAGTTCGGTGAACTCGGCGGTGTGCAGCCGCCCGGCGAACAGGCTGCGGTAGACGGCGTCCACCGACCGCAGCCGTGCCTCCAGGACCTTCTCCGGACCGGCCACCGCCCAGGCCTTCGGCACGTGGCGGGCGACGGCCGCGGGGCTGAAGCTGTAACAGACGGCGGTGGCCACCTCGGCGCCCACCGCCCCCAACGGGGCGATCCGCCAGGCGAAGTAGCGGGGCCAGCGGTCCGTCACGTCGTAGCCGAGCGCCTCGGCCTCGACGGCGGCCTCCTGGGCGAAGTACAGCACCGCGTGCATCGGCTCCAGGTGGTGCCAGGCGCGGCGTGGTAGGGCACGGTCGAGCGTCATGGCGAGATCCTCCCGGGGGCGGCTACGGCGTCGGGACCTGATCGAACACCACCCGGAACCGCACTGTCCAGCGAGCCCGGACCGGGCCGGCCGGCGGCATCCGGAACGCTGGACTCCCTTTGACGGTGGCCGATCTGACGGTGCGACGACCTCAGCTGTTTGCTACGGGCGGGCGCCGGTCCCGGAGCCGGGCGATGACGAGTTCGGCTACCAGCAGGTCCAGCAGCCAGGCCGCCCAGGCGCCGCTCTCGTACGCCTGCCCGAACGGGACGCCGGCCGCCGAGAAGCCCGAGATCCACAACCGGAACGTCACCCCGGTGAAGATCAGGGCGTACGACCTGATCATCCACACCTGGTGGCGGGCCACCGCGCCCCGCCTGATCGTGACGTACGCGGCCACCGAGGTCGCCGCCACCAGCAGCCCCAGCGCACCGAAGCCGAGCGGGGCGATCGGGCCGAACAGCCCGTTCGGAGCCAGCCACAGGCCGCCGGACGCGGTGGCCAGCGTGCTCACCAGGTAGATCCGGCCGATCAACCGGTGCACGGCCGGGTACCGGCTGCGGAAGCGGGGCGGGAACTGCCAGGGCCCCAGGAGCAGTGCCACCACCGCGCCTCCCACGTGCAGCGTCAGCGGCGCCAGATGGGCGAGGTAGGTGGCGCGCTGCTCCGGGAGGAAGGTGTCGGGGTCGAGGGTCAGATAGCGGGCGGAGAGCAGGGAGATCGCGGTGGCCAGCACGGTGACCGTGATCCAGCCGGCCCGGCGGAGGGCGGTGGGCGCCGGCGTGGCCGGCCGGGCCCGGGGGCGGGGAGCGGGCGGGGCTGCGGTGGGTCCGGAGGGGTTCATGGCGAGGACGCTACGGAGCGGCGGGCCCGGCGGCGTCCCCCTCCGGAGGCCGTCCGTGGTGCCGGCGGGAGGGTACGTCCGGCCCCGCGTACCCCGCCGGGGGTACGTCCGTCGTACCCCCGCCGGGCGATGCGCCCGCCCACCGTGTGCCGCTAGGGTCCGGAGCTGTCACCGCGCTGCGGTGAGCGCGACCCACCGGAGCTGCGATGAGCCTGCCGACGTCCCCCGCACCCCGCACCAGGCGCCCGGCCGCCCCGCCGGCCGGCGCGCCGTCAGGAGCCCCGGCCGCCGAGCCGTTCGCGGACCTCCGGGAGCACCTCGACCGTCTCGACCGTCTCGACCGCCTCGGCCGTCTCGGCCGGGTGGAGCAGGCGTGCGCGGCGTGACGGCCGGCGCGGGCTCCGCCCGGGTGCTCGGGGCGGCCCGGCTGGTCGGTGCCGCCCGGAGCGGCGTCGCCGACCTGCGCCGCACCGGTCGGGGCGCCGCCCTCCTGGACGGCGCGCTCGCCGCCGCATGCCTCGCCGCCATGGTCGCCGAACGCGTCCGGGCGGCAGCGCCGGCACACCTGGCGCTCCCACCGGCCCTCCTGCTCAGCCTCGTCGTCGCCGGCGCCCTCGCCCTGCGCCGCCGCGCGCCGCTGGCCGCATACCTCGCCGGGACGGCGGCGCTCGCGGTCGAGGCGCTGTTCGTGCTGCCCAGCCCCGTCTCCCCGTACGCGAACCTGATCGGCCTCCACTCGCTCGGCCTGTACGCCACGCGCGGCCGGGCCCGGCTGGGGCCGCTCGTGCTGCTCCCCGGCCTGGCCGCGTACTTCGCCGGCCTGGCCCACACCTACCCGGCCGTGCCCGCGGGCGTCCTCTTCCTCTGGCTGCTGGCCTGGGCCGTCGGCTACGCCACCGCGCGGCGCCAGGAGGAGCGCGAGATCGCCCGCCGGCTGCTGCGCCAGCGCGTCGTCGTCGAGGAACGGGCCAGGATCGCCCGCGAGCTGCACGACCTGGTGGGCCACACGCTGAACGTGATGCTGGTCCAGGCCGGCGCCGCCCGCCGGGTCCTCCCCCGGGACCCGGAGCAGACCCGCGAGCTGCTCGCGGGGCTGGAGCACACCGGACGGGAGGCGCTCGACGAACTCGACCGGGTACTCGGCCTGCTGCGCCGGGTCGGCCCGCCGCCTTCCGCCCAGGCCACCGGCTCCGAGCAGGGGCCGCCCGCCCCGGACGGCCCCGACCCGCAACCCGGCCTCGCGGACCTGCCCCGGCTGATCGACCGCGTCGGCCAGGCCGGCGTCCGGGTCACCGCCCGGCTGGATCCCGCTCTCGACCAGGTGCCGCGCACCATCGACCGGTCCGCCTACCGGATCGTCCAGGAGGCCCTCACCAACACGGTCAAGCACGGCCGGACCGGCGCCGCCGACACCGTGACCGCCACGGTGACCGTCGCCGTCCGCCCCGAGGCGGGCCTGCTCGACCTCCTGGTCCGCGACGCCGGCCGCGGCGCCCCCGGCGGCTACACGCCCGGCCGGGGCCTGCTGGGGATCGCCGAACGGGTCGCGATGTTCGGCGGCAGCCTGGAACACGAGGGCGGTGAACGGGGCGGGTTCCGGATCCACGTGCTGCTCCCGCTCGGGTGACGGCCGGGGTGCGGGTGCGGGTGGTGATCGCCGACGACGACGCCCTCCTCCGGGCGGGCGTCGCCGTGGTCCTCGGCACCGAGGACGGCATCGAGGTGGTCGGTCAGGCCGCCGACGGCCTGCAGGCGGTCGAACTGTGCCGCACGCTGCTGCCGGACGTCGTCCTGATGGACGTCCGGATGCCCGGCATCGACGGGATCGAGGCGACCCGGCGGATCGTCGCCGACGGCCTGGCGACCCGCGTGCTGGTGCTGACCACCTTCCACCACGACGAGTACGTCTGGGGCGCGCTGCGGGCCGGTGCGGGCGGGTTCCTGCTCAAGCGGGCCTCGCCCGAGCGGCTGGTCGACGCCGTCCGGACGCTCGCGGCCGGCCAGGCCCTGCTGGACCCGGCCATCACCCGCGACCTGGTGAGCCACCTCGTCGCCCGCGGCCCCGCCCCGGCGGTGCCCGCCGTCCCCGACCGTCGGCTGGCCGGGCTGACCTCCCGGGAGCGGCAGGTGCTGCGCCGCGCCGCGGAGGGCGACTCCAACGCGGAGATCGCCGAGCTGCTGGTGGTCGCCGAGTCGACGGTGAAGACGCACATGAAGCGGATCCTCGCGAAGACCGGCGCGCGGGACCGCGCGCAGGCGGTGGCGATCGCCCACCGGGGCGGCCTGATGGCCGCGGCGGACCCGCTGTGACGGGCCGTGGTCCCGAGTACGGGGGTCAGGGCGCCAGCGCGGCGTCCACGGCGGCCCGGGCGTGCAGGCTGGTGGTCGCGAACACCGGGACGGGGCTGTGCTCGGGGCCGATCAGTAGCTCGATCTCGGTGCAGCCCAGGACGATCCCCTCCGCGCCGGCCGCGACCAGGTCGGCGATCACGGCCCGGTACGCGTCCCGCGACTGCGTACGGACGATGCCGAGGCAGAGCTCCTCGTAGATCACCCGGTGCACCTCCGCCCGCCCGGCCCCGTCCGGCAGGATCACCTCCAGACCGTGGCCCGCGAGGCGGTCCCGGTAGAAGTCCTGCTCCATCGTGAACGCGGTGCCGAGCAGCCCGACCTTGCCGAGACCGGCGGCGAGCACCGCCTGCGCGGTGGTGTCGGCCAGGTGCAGCAGCGGCACGGACACCGCCTCGGCCACCTGGTCCGCGACCTTGTGCATGGTGTTGGTGCAGATCAGCAGCAGGTCGGCCCCCGCCGCCTCCAGCGACCTGGCGGCCTCGGCCAGCACCTCGCCCGCCCGGCGCCAGTCCCCGGCGACCTGGAGCCGCTCGATCTCGGCGAAGTCGACGGAGTACAGCACGCACCTGGTCGAGTGCAGCCCGCCCAGGCGCTCGCGGGTCAGCACGTTCAGCAGGCGGTAGTACTCCGCGGTCGATTCCCAGCTCATCCCGCCGAGCAGTCCGATGGTCTTCACCGGGCCACTCTGGCACAACCCCGGCCGGCACCGGCGGGGGAGGGCCCGCAGGGCTTCCGGGCGGGCGGGAGCCGGGCGTACGGACCCTGCGGTCAGGCGGTCAGGCGGTCAGGCGGTCAGGCGGTCAGCGGGTTAGCGGGTCAGTCGGTCAGCGGGTCGGCGGGTCAGCGGATGAGCCGCTGGACGTCGGTGTAGCTCGGGGCCCGGGACGTCACCCCGGCGGGCGACCGGCCCTCCCGGACGGCCACGGCCGCCGCGACGGCGGCGCCGAGAGCCAGGCGGTAGAGCAGCGAACCCAGGCTGACCCGCGCCACACCGAGGTCGGCGAGCTGCGGCAGGGTGGGCCCGGCGGGGGAGAGCAGGACGTTCAGCGGCGCCTCGACCTGCCGGACCAGCTCGGCGATGCCGGCCGGGTCGGCCAGGCCGGGTACGAACACCCCGTCGGCGCCGGCCTGCTGATAGGCGTCGAGCCGCTCCACGGTCTCCCGCTCGTGGCCGCCCAGCCAGTAGGTGTCGGTACGGGCGTTCACGAAGAGGCCGGGGGCCTCGGCCTTCACCGCCGCGATCTTCGCCGCGTGCAGGGCCGCCGGGGCCAGCGAGCCGTCGGCCCGGCCGTCCTCCAGGTTGAGGCCGGCCACGCCGGCCGCGGCCAGTTCACCGGCGAGCGCGGCGACCTCGGCGGGGTCGTCGCTGAAGCCGGCCTCCACGTCCACGGAGACCGGGAACGGCTCCCGGCCCAGCCGTCGGGCCAGCCGCAGGGTCTCCGCCCGGGTGGCGCCCGTGCCGTCGGGGAGGCCGGCCGCCGCCGCGACCCCCAGGCTGGTGGTGCCGATCGCCGCGAAGCCCTGGTCGGCGAGCAGTACCGCCGAGGCGTGGTCCCAGGCGTTGGGGAGCAGCAGGGGTGCGCCGGGCCGGTGCAGAGCGGCGAAGGGGGTCATGGCGTTCTCCGGTGGGGTGGGGTGGGTGGTGCTCACGGGGTGGTCGGGCGGTCGTCGCCGTCGCGGGTTGCGCCGTCCAGGACTCCGGCAGCCAGGACTCCGGCGGTCAGGACTCCGGCGGCCAGGGCGAGCGCGTGCCGGTGGCCGGGGCAGAGCCGGGGCGCGGCGCCGAAGGTCAGCGCCGCCGGCCCGGCGGCGGGGGCCCGGTCGGGGGTGAAGACGTCCGGGTCGGTGAACACCTCCGGGTCCCGGTTGGCGGCGGCGACGTCGAGCAGGACGACGTCCCCGGCGGCGATCTCGACACCGGCGACCCGGGTGCCGCGTACGGCGACCCGGCGCAGGGCACGGACCGGCGGATCGTGCCGAAGGGTCTCGACCAGCAGGGCCTCGGGGGAGTGACTGCCGGGCCGGTCGGCGACCGCACGGCGGGTGTGCTCGACCAGCGTGGCGGTCGCGTCGCAGGCCTGGACGAGCAGTCCGATCCGGTTGGCGGCGGCCTCCAGCGCCGCCTCGTCCGGGTCGGGCGCACCGCCGGGGGCGGGCGGGTCGGGGAGCAGCCGGGGGAGCAGCCAGGCCACCGCGGCGTCGGCAGCGTCGTCGGCCTCGGCCTCGTCGGCCTCGTCGGCAGCGTCGTCGGAGGAGGCATGCGCGGGGCCGGCTCCCGGCCCCGCGCCGGGAGCCGCGCTGCCGAAGTAGGCGCCCGCGACCACCACCACCGCCCGGGCGACCGCCTCGGGCTCGGCGACGCCCAGCGCGGCGGCGAGCACCCCCACCACCCGGAGCCGGGCGTCGGGCCCGGTGGCCGCGGCGGCGGCCGTCCGCAGCGTCGCCGGATCGAGCCGGGCCAGCTCGGCCTCGACCAGGGCTCGCCGGCGCGCGTGTACGTCCCCGGCGCTGAACCTGGCCACCGTGGCACGCAGCCAGGCCGTGCTCCCCGGCGGGCCCGACCGGGCGGGCAGCGGGACGAGGTGCGGGTCGGCGAGGGCCGTCCCGACCTCGGCGTGGCGGGTGAACACGTGCTCCGTGGTGGGCATGTCCGCCACTCTAGGAGCGGCACGTTTCGGCGCCCGCCGAACCGTGCCGTGGTGGCCGGCCGGCATCGGAGCCACCGTCAGAAACGCCGCCACGGCCCGGACCGCCCTTCCGCCCTTCCGTCCTTCCGTCCTTCCGGAGTTCCCGAGTTCCCGAGTTCCCGAGTTCCGAACTTCCGGACTTCGCCCGGGCGGGGTTGCCTGCCGCTACATTTGACGCACGGCCCCGGCCGTACGTCGCTTCGGTTCGCCACCCGGGGCGAGGAGGGACGGCGGCGCTCCACCGGGCACCGCCGGCAACCGGTGTCCCCGGGCCGGGAGCAGCGAAGGAGCCGCAGCATGACGACTCATGACGCATCGCCCGTGCGCGAGCGGGTCAGCGCCGACGAGGCCGAGGCCCTGCACACCCTGGCGACGCGCGAGCTGGCCCGGGCGGCGACGCTGGCCTCCCTGCTGGAGGACGTCGCGCTCAACGGACTGCCCGCCCCCGAGGAGTGCCGGCCGTGGGAGGAGATCCGCGAGGAGCACCTGCGACGTGCCGACGCCGGGTCGGCGGGCGGGACCGCCTGACGGCGGTGGCTCCGGCACCACGGGCCACACCGCACGTCCCCCGAGGGCTCCGCCCGGGGGCGGGGGCAGCACTCACCCGTCGGTGGCGAAGCTCCCGAAGACCGCCCGTCCGACGGGCCGGTAGGTGTGGATGGCGACCCCGGCGGCGGTGGTGCGGGATTCCAGGAGCCGGAACGAGGTGGGCAGTCCGACCTCCGGGAACAGGCGCTTGCCCTGGCCGAGGACGACGGGGAAGACCAGCAGCCGGTACTCGTCGATGAGGTCGTGCTCCAGCAGGGACCCGGCGAGCGATCCGCTGCCGTGGATCTGGAGTTCACCGTCGAAGTGCTGCTCCTTGAGCTGCGCCACCTGCTCCGGGACGTTCGCGCCGAGGAGCGTGCTGCCCGCCCAGTGGGTCCGGTCGAGGGTCGCTGAGGCGACGTACTTGGGCAGGGAGTTCAGCCGGGTGGCGATCCGGTTCTGCGGGTCGGTCACCTTGGGCCAGTAGCCGGCGAAGATCTCGTACGTGCGGCGGCCGAGCAGGAAGGCGCCGGCGCGGTCGACGACCTCCGTCATGAAGTCGCCCACCTCCTCGTCGCCGAAGGGGACGAGCCAGCCGCCGAACCCGAAGCCGCCGCTGGTGTCCTCCTCGGGACCGCCGGGGGCCTGCACCACACCGTCCAGGGTGAGGAACGTGGTGAAGGTCAGTTCGGTCATGGCGCTTCCCGTCTCCGTCCGGCGCGGTCACTGCGCCCAGATTTCCAGACGGGACCGGCTCCGCCGCCCGCGGCGCGCCGAAGCCGCGGGCCTGCCGCGCCGCCCGGCTACCCGGCCCGCCCGCGCCGCGGACCTCAGGCCGGGTGGTCCGGCGCCGCCGGCAACGGGGTGTCCCAGTCGAGCAGCCGCCGCAGCTCCTCGTCCACGCCGGGGGCTGGCCGCTCGGAGTCGCGCGGTGGCGCGCCGGACGGTGTCGGCCCGTTCGTGCGGCTCGCCGTGAGCCGGGCGCTGGCCGCGGTGTTCTGCTCCGCCCGGGGCCGGCGCAGCCGCTCGTAGTGCTCCAGCGCCGCCGCCCGGTCATCGGGCCCGGAGCCCGCGTCGCGCAGCGCCTTGGCCAGCACCACGGCGTCCTCCAGGGCCATCGAGGCGCCCTGTCCGGTGGCGGGCGAGGCGGCGTGGGCGGCGTCGCCGAGCAGGACGGTGCGGCGCCCGCGCCAGCGGCCCCCGGGCGGCAGGTGCCGGGCATTGGTGACCATCAGGCGGTCGCCGGTGGCGGCGACGATCTCCGCCGCGGCCGTCCGGTCGGGCCGCAGCAGGGGCAGCAGCCGCTCGCGCCAGCCGGCCGGCCCGGTGGCCGCCAGCTCCGCGGCACCCGCCGGCGGGCCGGGCACCCGCGCGAACCAGTAGGCCTCCCCGGCGGGGGAGAACGCGTACCCGAACGCGGCGCCGCTGCCCCGGACCATCGTGATCCGGTCGCCGCCGCCCCCGGCCGGCACCGGGGCGTCGGCGGTGTACCCGTAGAAGACCTGCTGGCCCGCGTACTGCGGCTCGGGAGCCTGCGGATCGAGTCCGGACCGGACGGCCGAGTGCAGGCCGTCGGCGCCCACCACCAGCTCCGCGGTCGCCGAGCCGCCGTCCGCGAACGTCAGCTCGACGGCGTCCGCGCGCTCCCGCAGCCCGAGCAGTCGGGCCCCGTGCCGGATCGGGATCCCCCGGCGGCGCACCTCGCCGCGCAGTGCCTCGCCGAGGTCCGCGCGCCGCAGGCAGCGGTAGCGGGTCGGCGGGTGGTCGTGCTCCCCGAGGGGTACGGCGGCCAGCTCCCGCCCGGCCTCGTCGAGCACGCTCATCGTGGTGAGCGGGAAGCCGAGCGCACCCGCCGCCGCCGCGGCGTCCAGTTCGGCGAGCGCGCGCATGCCGTTGCTCGCGAGGGTGAGGAACGCCCCGGCGTCCGCGCCGCCGTCGGGGTGCGCCTCGTGGACGGTGACCTGGAAGCCCGCCTTGTGCAGCCCGAGGGCCACCGCCGCGCCGCCGATCCCCCC
Source organism: Kitasatospora sp. NPDC057015 (assembly GCF_042673745.1). Taxonomy (NCBI): domain Bacteria; kingdom Bacillati; phylum Actinomycetota; class Actinomycetes; order Kitasatosporales; family Streptomycetaceae; genus Kitasatospora; species Kitasatospora sp. NPDC057015. Next base: position 23,141 of record NZ_JBHUSG010000042.1, on the reverse strand, counting down.
GCCGATGACCACGACCTCGACCATCCCGGTGCTCCCTCCGGCTTCACCCCACCGCCACGGGTGGGTCCTGACGTTCCGTCACCTGAACCCTAGCCGCCCGCCGCCGCGGGGCCGGGGCGAACCCCGGGACCGGCCGAAACCCGCCGGGCCGGGCGGCCGGCCACCGCTCCGGAGCCCCCCGCGCGTCGGCCGGACCGGTGGCGGACCGGTGGCCGGACGGTGTGTCCGGTGCGGGCGATGCGGTGCGGGCCGGTGTGATGGTGCAGGATGAGGGCATGGCTGCAAACGTTTACTTCGACATCACCATCGACGGCGAGGCCGCTGGCCGGATCGTCTTCAAGCTGTACGACGACGTGGTTCCCAAGACGGCTCAGAACTTCCGTGAGCTGGCCACCGGGCAGCACGGCTTCGGGTACGCCGGTTCGGCCTTCCACCGCGTCATCCCCGAGTTCATGCTGCAGGGCGGTGACTTCACCCGTGGGGACGGCACGGGCGGGAAGAGCATCTACGGCACGACCTTCGCCGACGAGAACTTCAAGCTCAAGCACGACAAGCCGTTCCTGCTGTCCATGGCGAACGCCGGCCCGGGCACCAACGGCTCGCAGTTCTTCGTCACCACGGTGCTGACGCCGTGGCTGGACGGCAAGCACGTCGTGTTCGGCGAGGTCGTGGAGGGCCAGGACCTGGTCACCAAGATCGAGGGCAAGGGCTCCCCCTCCGGCAACACCCGCGCGAAGATCGTCATCGCCGAGTCCGGCATCGTGGAGTAACTCCCGCGACCCCGACGGGGGCGGGCGCCGCGACTGCGGCCGTCCCGCCCCCGCCCCGTTCCGCCCGGGCCTCGCCCACCGACCGGCCCCGGCACGGTGTTCCGACCGGCCCGACCGGCCCCGCGCCCTGCAAAACGCGTGATCGGCCCCGTCCGGGCCCGGATCCCTCTAAGCTGCCATGACAAAAGCAGTGGCACCGGGGGACGCGCACGATGACAACAGCCGACGACCTGTCCGTACGGCGGGCGGGCCTCGCGATCGCCGAGGCCGTCGAGAGCCTGGACCGGCAGAAGTTGAAGGCCCTCGGCCCGGACGCCTTCGAGGCCCAGTTCCAGGCCCGCGAGGCCCTGCTGGAGCACGTGCGGGAGATTTGGGACGACCTGAAGGCGCGCGGGCTGAGCCCCGCGGTACGCTCCGAGTACCAGCCCGTCGCCGCGTTGCTGGACATCCTCACCGCACTGGGCGAGCACGCCGCCCACACCGAGCGGCCCTGACCACCGGGCCGGCGCCGCGACGGCGACGAACCGAGTCGACGTACTGAACCGACCTACTGAACCGACTTACTGAGCCGACGTACCGACAGTGATCTACCGGCAGCGACGCACCGACGGGGACGCCCCGGCGGTCCGGACGCAGACGACACCGTGGGGGACTCCGTGAGCAGGCCGTTGCTGTTCCTCGACGTGGACGGACCACTCAACCCGTACGCGGCGGTACCCGAGAGCTGCCCCGACGGGTACGTCACCGCCCGCGGCCGGCACGCCACCGGCGGGCGCCCGGGGATCCTGGGGCGGAGTACGAGAGCGCGGGAGGTGTGGCTGAATCCGGGACACGGGCGGGCACTGTCCGCCCTCGGCTACGAGATCTGCTGGGCCACCGCCTGGATGGGCGACGCGAACCGGTGGATCGGACCGGTGCTCGGTCTGCCCGAACTGCCGTTCGTGGACTTCGGTGAGGCCCTGCTCACCGAACGCCCGGACGGCGTGCACTGGAAGACCGCCCCGCTGCTGGCGTACGCGGCGGGCCGGCCGTTCGCCTGGGTGGACGACGAACAGGGCGACGCGGACCACCGGCACGTGGCCGGCGCCCACCGCGGAGCCGCGCTGCTCCACCACGTCGATCCGCGGATCGGGCTGCGCGAGGACGACTTCACGGCTCTCAAGGCCTTCGCCGCCTCCCTCGACTGACCGGCCCCGACCGGCGCCGGCCGAGCACCCTCCGGCGGCGCCGGCGGGCTCGGGGAGCGCCGGCGCAGCGGGTGGCCCGGCCGTCGGGCATGGTCGGGTGGCTCGCCCGTTCGGCGTAGCCGGGTGTCCCCCCGCCGGTGTCGGGCTGCAGGTGGCGGCCCCGGCCCACATAGTTGAAGGGTCGACCCCGGCCCGAGCTCTCCAGGCCGGCCAGAGCTTGGGAGCCGGCTGATGGACCGTTCGACCAGTGTTCCGCACGACGGGTACTCGGAGCACCGCTGGAAGGCCCTCACCGGCATGTGCGTCGCGGCCGGCATGGTCTGGCTGTCGTTCGCCGACTTCGGGGTGGCCGTCCCGACGATCTCCGAGGAGCTCTCGGTATCCCTGCCGGACCTGCAGTGGGCCAACAACGCGTTCAGCCTCTCCACCGGGGCGCTCGTCCTGGCGGCGGGTCGGCTCGGGGACGTGTTCGGACGCAAGCGGATGCTGGAGCTCGGCCTGCTCGTGATGGGCGCCGTCTCCCTGGTGGCCGCGTTCGCTCCCGGGGTGACCGGCATGATCGTCGGGCGGGCGGCCATGGGGGTGGGCGCCGCGCTGATCCTGCCCGCCACGCTGGCGCTGATCCCGCCGATGTTCCCGCCGGAGGAGCAGCCGAGGGCGTTCGGCGCCTGGATGGCGGTGGCCTGGGTCGGCCAGGCCGCGGGGCCTGCCGTCGGCGGCGTCCTCACCGGAGTGCTCGGCTGGCGCTCCACCTTCTGGATCAACGCCCCGCTGGCGTTGGTCGGCCTGTGGCTGGTGCGGCGCTCGGCCGTCGAGTCCACCGACCCCAGGGCGTCCCGGCACATCGACCTGCCGGGGCTGTTCACCAGCGCCCTGGCGGCGTTCTGCCTGCTGTACGGCTGCACGGCCGGTCAGGAGAAGGGTTTCGACGACCCGATGATCATCGCGCTGCTGGTCGGCTCGGTGGCCCTGGCAGGGCTCTTCGTCCTGCTGGAGAAGCACGTGTCCGACCCGCTCATCGACCTGAGATTGTTCTCCTCCCGCCCGTTCTGCGGGGCGCTGGTGGCGAACTCCGTGATGAACATCGTCTTCGCGGGGGTGAGCTTCCTGCTCACGCTGTACCTCCAGGAGGTCAGGGGCTACGGCCCGGTCGCGGCCGGGCTCCTGCTGCTGCCCTCCACCGTGACCATCCTGCTGCTCAACCCGGTGGGCGGCCGGGTGTCGGCCCGCCGCGGGGCCCGGCTCCCGGTGATGGCCGGGGTGCTGCTGCTGGGCGCCGGCACCCTGGTGACGGCCCTGATCGGCCGGCACTACAGTTACGCCGCCCTGGCCGGCGGTCTGCTGGTGCTCGGCGCCGGCCTCGGCCTGATGTCGATCCCGCTGTCGGACACCGCCGTGGCCGGGCCGCCCGAGGAGCTGGCCGGTACGGCGTCCGGCATGTTCAAGGTGACCAGCATGCTGGGCGGCGCCTTCGGCGTCGCGGTGATGGTCGCCGTCGAACAGGCGGTGGAGACGAACCAGGCGATCGACCGGGCCAAGGCGGCCGGACTCTCCGACGCGGACGCCCAGCAGCTCGGAAACGCCGTGACGGACTCCAAGTTGGCCGACCAGATCCTCTCCTCCGTCGACCAGGCGACCAGTGACGCGATCAACGCGGCCTTCCGCCAGGTCGAGGCGATCGGGGCCGGTCGGGCGATCGCCCTGGCCGGACTGCTCGCCGTCGTGGCGGGCCTGGCGCTCCCGCTCGTCTGGCGGACCCGCAAGGCGGCCGCGCCGCTGGAGGCCGGCGGACCGTCGGAGCCGGTCGAGGCACCCTGACCCGCCGGAACTCGGCTTCCGTGTGCGAACGTTCCCGGCGTCGCCGGGTTCGCTCACGTTTTCGGCCAGTTGACTTCTGCAACGCCTGCACCGGCTCACGATGTGGTTGGATTCGACCACGCACCGCACTCCACGCATGTGTGCGCTCCGCGATCCGGAGCCGCGCATCGGACCACGGAAGGGCGACCGGTGACCTCATGGCGGAATCAGGACGGAACGAGACCGCCGGCTTGGCCCTCTACCAATGGCTGCGGGAGAACGATTCCAGCGACCTCGCCGATGCCGCGGACGCCCTCGGGCTCGACGCCGGGGAGGCGGCCGCCGCCCGGGCCGAACTCCGGACGCTCCGGCTGATCCGGCCCGGCGCCTCGGCCGGGGAGACCGACCTGGTCGAACCGGACGCGGCCCTGCTGAGCCTGCTGCGCCAGAAGCAGGCGGTGCTCCGCACCCAGTGCGAGGAACTGACCTCGATCGTCGACGCGACCGAGTCCCTGCTGGGCCGCTACCGGCCCGCCGTGGCACGGGCGACCGAGCGGGTCGAGGTGGAGATGGTCGTCGGTTGGCGCGACCAGCAGCGCGTCCTGCGGGACTTCTCCGACACCCCCAGGACGCAGAGCGACACCCTGCACGCCGACCGGGTGCCGTCCAAGACGATACGCCAGACCCTGAACAGCTTCCTCACCGACAAGAGCCGGATGGTCAGACGGGGCGTCGCCGTCCGGGCCATCTACCCACAGGGCTTCAACTCGGCGCGCTGGCAGTGCAAGTACCTCGCCGAGGTGCAGCGGGTCGGGGTGGAGCTGCGGCTCGCCCCGCAGGTTCCGTTCAGCCTCGTCATCGGCGACCTCGACGTCGCGCTGCTGCCGCCGCGCTCGGACCAGCCCGGCCAGGCCCTGATCGTGATCCGCGGCGCCGCGCTGGTGCGCACCTACGCCGCCCTCTACGACGACTACTGGCTGCGCTCCATTCCCTACCAGGGGCCCGGACACGCCGCCTCCGACCTCCAGGCGGACTGGCTGACCGAGCAGCACCGCACCTCACTGCGGCTGCTCGCCAACGGGCTGACGGACGAACGGATCGCCCGCTCGATGGGCGTGTCCGTCCGCACCGTCAGCCGGTTGGTGTCGGAGCTCTCCCGGCACCTCGGGGCGCACAGCCGGTTCCAGGCCGGTGTCATCGCCTGTTCCCGAGGGCTGGTCTGACCCCGCCCGGGCCGGCCGCGCCCGGCCCGGTCAGTGCTGCAGCGCGAGCCGGACGCCGAAGGCGATCAGCAGCGCCCCGGTGGACCGCTCGATCCGCTGCCGGACGACGGGGCGGCGCAGGAACGCTCCGAAGCGGTCCACCGTGACGGTGTAGAGGCTGAACCAGAGCAGGTACAGCAGCACGAACACCGCGGACAGCTCCAGGGCGCTGCCCAGCGTGTGCGCGCTGTCCGGCAGGAACTGCGGCAGGAAGGTCACGAAGAAGAGCGCCACCTTGGGGTTGAGGGCGTTCGACAGGAAGCCCTGCCGCAGGCACTGTGCCCGGGAGAGCGACGGGGCCTGCGGCGTGTCCCCGCCCTGGCGCGTGCGGCGCCGCGCGCTGCGCAGCGTGGCGATCCCCATCCATACCAGGTACATCGTGCCGACGACCTTGAGCACGGTGAACGCGGTCGCCGAGGCCAGCAGCAGCGCCGAGACGCCGAGCGAGGCGGCGCTCACGTGGACGCTCAGGCCGAGCATGCCGCCCAGCATGGTGAGGAGACCGGAGGAGCGGCCGCCGACCAGGGCGTTGCGGGTGATCAGTGCCTGGTCGGGGCCGGGGATCATGATCAGGAGCAGCGCGGCGACCGCGAACGTCAGCATGCCGCCGCCTCCACCGTCCGCAGCACCGCGGCGCGTTGCCGTTCACGGAAGTAGAAGTGGCCGCCGGCGAACGTGCGTTGCCGGATCGGGCCCATGGTGGTGTGCGCGCACCAGGCCGCCAGCTGCTCCTCGGACACCACGTCATCCCGGCCGCCGAGGACGGTGATCGGCACCGGCAGCGGCGGTCGGGGCCGCCAGCTGTAGGTCTCCACGATCCGGTAGTCGGCCCGTACGCAGTGCGCGGCCAGCCGGCTCAACTCGGCGTTGCCGAGCACCTCGTCCGGGATGCCGCCGTGCAGCCGGGCGACCTCGGCCAGCAACTCCCCGTCGGGCAGCCGGTGCAGCCCGCTGCTCTCGCGGGGCAGGTGCGGGGCCGGGTAGCTCGACAGGATGAGCCGCTCGGGCAGCGGACGCCCGGCCGTGCGCAGCGCCTGGGCGAACTCGTAGGCGACGAGGGCGCCGAAGCTGTGCCCGAAGAGGACGTACGGGGGGTTGAGGACGAGCTCCTCGACCAGCGTGCCGACCAGCTCGTCCATCCCGGTGGGTGCGGGCTCCTCCAGCCGGGAGCCGCGGCCGGGCAGTTGGACCGCGCAGACCGCGACCCTGCGCAGGTCACGGGCCCAGCGGACGTACTCCGCGGCCGAACCACCGCCGTGCGGAAGGCAGTAGAGGGTACGGGCGCTCCGCTCGGAGCCCGGTGCGCGGATGGTCCAGCGCGGTGTGGCGGGGGCGTCCATCCGCGTCACCTCGTCCCGGCCGGCTGGTCGGAGCCGCTGAGGTGGTCGGCCAGCCGCTCGATGGTGGGGTGGTCGAGGATCTCGCCGGGCCGGGTCTCCCGCCCGGTCCGGGCGGTCAGGTCCGCGCTCAGCACGAGGGTGGTGGCCGAGTCGACCCCGAGGTGGTCGAGCGGGATGTCGGTGCCCACCTCCTCCGGCGTGACGTCGAGCAGGTCCGCCAGGTAGTCCCGCAACCAGTCGATCAGCTGTTGCCGGGTCATGCCGTCCCCTCGCTTCCGACGGTGCCGGTCGTCGGCCGGTCGTCCAGTGGTGCGGCCGGGCCGAGCAGCGGTTCCAGCCAGGTGTCGAGCGCGGCCACGGTGGGGTGCTGCAGGATGGTCCCGACCGGCACCTCGATGCCGAAGGTCCGCTGCAGGGCGGCCGAGATGCGGGCGGCGAGCAGCGAGTCCCCGCCGGCCTCCAGGAAGTCGTCGGCGAGGTCCACCTGGGCGAGGCCGAGGACGGCGCGGTAGATCTCGACGATCTTCAACTGGCGGTCGGTCTCGGGCGGACGCACGGCCCGGCTGCGGCCCACCCGGCGGGCTCCCGCCTTGGCGAGGGCGCCGCGGTCGACCTTGCCGGTGCGGCTCAGCGGGAGCCGGTCGAGGGCGAGCAGCCGGGTCGGGACCATGTGCTTGGGCAGCCGCTCGGCGGTGTACTCCCGCAGGGCCTCGCGGTCGAAGCGGCGTACGGTCAGCGGGCCCTGGGCGGCGATGACGTCGAAGCCCACCGAGGCGGGGCCGTCCCCGTCCCGGGTGAGCACGGTGGTGTCGCCGAACCCGGTGGCGGTGAGCAGGCCCGCCCAGCGGGCGCGGTCGAGCAACGGGTGCCCCCAGTCGCGCAGTTCGGTGTCCTCGTAGCCGTCGAAGCCCTGCTGCAGCCCCATCGTGAGGTCGAACCACGGGTGGAAGGCCGTCTGTTCGACCATCAGCAGGGTGCCGCCGGGCGCGAGGACCGACCGGAGCGTTTCGAGTCCGGGGCCGATCCGGCGGATGTCGTGCAGCACGCTCGCCGCGATCACGAGGTCGACCGACAGCCCTTCGTGGCCCTGGAGTTCGGGGGCCTGGTCGAGGTTGAAGAGCCCGGGGCGCAGGAACTCGTAGGCGCCGAAGACCTCCCGGGCCCGGTCGGTGAAGTACGGGGAGATGTCGGTGAAGAGGTAGTCCGTGCGGTCCGCGGGCAGCAGGGGCAGCAGGTGGCGGGTCAGCGTGCCGTAGCCGCCGCCCACCTCCAGGATCCGCAGCGGGCGGTCCGCGGGCCGGTCGGCCACGAGGCGGCGCACGGCCTCGGTGGCGACGTGGTAGGCGGGCCCGAACAGCCGGGCGTAGACCTCGGGTGTGCGGTCGGAGGCGTACAGCTCGGCCGAGTGCATGGACTGGGTGAGGATGTCGGCGAGACCGCCGGCCAGCGAGAGCATCCAGTCGATCAGGTCGTCCGGCACCTCAAGGGTCCGGCGCAGGGCCTGTTGGGCGTTCTCGGCGACCGGCTCGGCGATCAGCGCGGGGAGGGTCCGGGTCACCTCCAGGCCGTGCGGTGTGCGGCGCAGCATGCCGCGTTCGCAGAGCACGCCGACCGCGCGGGTCAGCCAGCGCTCGTAGCGGGGGGCGACGCCGGCGGCCAGCGCGGCGGCCGGGTCGAAGCGCTCGCCGGGCCGGTGCGGCAGGCCGAGGGCCCGGAAGGCGGCGGCCACGGCGGCGGCGTACACGTCGTCCAGTGCGGCCCAGGCGGTGCGGAGTTCCTCGCTGCCGGGGCCGGGCGCCGGCACCCGGGCGGTCTCCTGCAGGGCGCGGCGACATCGGGCGGTCTCGGCCGGGTCGGCGGTCTCCGTCCGCAGCAGCGAGCCTTCGGTCCGGTCCGGTACGACGAAGCCGAGCAGCTTGGCGCTCGTGCCCTCCTCGGCGGACTTCACCACCACCGCCGACTCCACGCCGGGGTGCCGGGCGAGGACGGCCTCCACCTCGCCGCACTCGATCCGGTGCCCGCCGATCTTGACCTGGCCGTCCCGCCGGCCGAGGAACTGGAGCACGCCGTCCGGCAGGTAGCGGCCGAAGTCGCCCGTCCGATAGAGCCGTTCGCCGGTGACCGGGTGGTGGACGAAGCTCGCGGCGGTGCGCTCGGCGTCACGCCAGTACCCCCGGGCCAGGCCGGCGCCGGCGATGTACAGCTCACCGGGCACCCAGACGGGGCAGGGCCGCAGCTGCGCGTCCAGGACGTGGAAGGCCTGGTTCCGCAGCGGCCGGCCGTACGGGATGCTCGGCGCGTCCGGGGCGACGTCCTCGGCGGGGTGCCAGTTGGACCAGATCGACGCCTCGGTGGCGCCGCCGAGGCTGATCACCCGGGCGTCCGGCCAGAGCGCGAGGATCCGGTCGGGCAGGTCGAGGGGGATCCAGTCACCGCTGAGCAGGACCAGCCGCAGTGCGGCCGGCACGGTGTCGGCGTCCTCCAGGTGCTCGACCAGCATCTGCATCTGGGCGGGCACCGAGTTCCACACGGTGACACCGTGACGGTCCATCAGGTCGGCCCAGTGCGAGGGCTCGCGGCGCTTGTCCTCGTCCGGCAGGACGAGGGCGGCGCCGGCCGCCATGCTGCCGAAGACGTCGTACACCGACAGGTCGAAGCCCAGGTCGGCGAGGCCGAAGAGCCGGTCGTCCGGGCCGACGGCGAAACGCTCGTTGATGTCCGCGACGGTGTTGAGCGCCGCGCGGTGCTCGATCATCACGCCCTTGGGGAGCCCGGTCGACCCGGAGGTGTAGAGCACGTACGCGAGGTCGGCGGGCGCACCGGCCCCGCCGGGCGCGGTGGCCGGCGGCCGTGGTCCGTCCGGTTCGGCGGCGGGGCCCTCGCAGTGCAGCCGGGGGAGGTCGGCCGGCCACTCCAGCCGGTCGGCGTGCTCCCGGTCGGTGACCACGGCCAGGGCCTCGCCGCTCGCGAACAGCTCCTGCCGGCGCCGGGCGGGCAGGGAGGGGCCGACCGGGAGGTAGGCGGCCGAGGCCAGCAGCACCCCGTGGGCGGCGGCGATCTGGCCCGGCCCCTTGGGCAGGGTGATGCCGACCAGGCGGTCCCGCGGCGGCTCCTCGGTCAGCCGGGCGATGTCGTCGGCGACCGCGGCGGCCTGCGCGGCGAGCTCGCGGTAGCTCACGGAGCCGGAGCCGTGCAGGACGGCGGGCCGGTCGGGGTGGGCCTGCGCGCCCCGGAACAGGGCCTCGTGCAGCAGGCCCCGGGGGGCCTCGCCCGCGGTGTCGTTGGCGGCTTCGCGCAGGGTGAGCTGGTGCTCCGGCAAGGGGATGACGAGGGCGGTGTCCCAGGTGTCCTCCCGGGTGAGCCGCTGGACGGCGGCGCAGTAGGCCGCGAACATGTCGTCGAGGACGCCCTCGGGGAAGAGCTCCTCGACCGCGTCCCAGGTGAGGTCGAGCGAGCCGGTGACGTCGAGCACCTGGTGGTCGAGCCAGATCTGCGGGGTCTGGCTGAGCCGGTAGCTGATGTCGCCGAAGTACTCCATCGGCCCGGAGGCGTCCGAGACCGTGCCGAGGCCGCTGGTGAACACCACCGGCATGCCCTCGAATCCGGTCTGGAGGCCGCGCCGGCGGCGCTCGCGCAGGGTGTGCAGGGCGCTCACGTACCGGTGGCGCAGGTCGTGCTGGAGCTGGGTCTGGGTGCGGGCGGCCAGGTCGGTCAGCGGCAGGTCGCCGGTGGTGTCCATCTCCAGCAGGCAGATCGAGGTGAAGTCACCGACCACGCGCCGCAGATGGGGGTGGACCGTGCGGTAGCCGCGCTCGTTCTCGGCGAGCAGCAGCGGCAGCCGGTTGAAGACGGTGAGGTTCAGGCTGAAGCGCGGGGTGCCGCTCCAGGTGGCGAGCACCTCGGCGAAGACGGTCGCGAGCACCGCGGTCGGCGTCAGTCCGCGCTGCTCGGCGAGCCGCTGGAAGCACTGCCACTCGTCGGGCGGCAGGTGGTACTCGCGGTGCGTGAACCGGGGCTTGTGGATCTGCACCGGCGGTTTGGCCAGCGGCAGTTCGGGTGGCGGGGCCAGCGTCTCGGCGCGCGAGGCCCAGTAGTCGAGGGACCTCTTGTAGCGCGGCGCGTCGGTGCCCTGCTCCAGGGCCGTCACGTAGTCGCGGAAGGTGACGTTGATCGGCGGCAGCTCCAGGTTCTCGTCCTGGCAGAGCCCGCTCCACTCGGTGAACAGCAGGGTGATGCTGGCCAGGTCGACCATCAGCAGGTCCAGGCTGACGTGCAGCCGGTCGTGGTCGGCGAGCCGGCTGATCCGGATGTCGAAGAGCGGCCAGACGGCGGGGTCGTAGACCCGCTCGGACATGTCGGCCCGGGTGGCGGCGAGCCGCTCGGCCGCGACGGCGGGGTCGGCGTCGGAGAGGTCCTCCAAGCCGACCTCGAACGCCGGCGCCTCGGGCAGGACCTGTTGGCGCCCGTCCTTGTGGACGACCGCCCGGAGCATGTCGTGGCGCTCCAGCAGTCGACGCCAACTGCGCGAGAGCAGCGCCGGGTCCAGGCGCCGGCCCTCCATCTCGAAGTAGGCGTGCGGAGCGACGTTTCCCAGGACGAAGTTCGGTCCCCGGCCCACCCAGTACGCGTACTGGATTTCCGTCAACGGGAAGGCCGCGTGGGCGTCTGCTGTCATTCGGTGGCCCGCCTCCTGAGATCGGTGATCGGTCACAGGCAAGTGAAGCAACCGGATGGTTGCGGGACAACGCGGTCGAGTCTGCCGGAATCCGCCATGTCCGAACCACGCCAACAGCCGGACCGGCCCCGGCGATCCGTCGGATCCGCCGGGTCGGACCGGACCGACGGCGGGGCCGACCAGCGCGTTCCCCCGCCGCGGCCGGTGCCCCGCGCGGGCGGGAGGGCACCGGCCCGCCGTCACCGCACCGCTTCGCGGCGCTCCGCCGGGTGGACCGGCCCGCCCTCCACGGCCGGGGCGGGCACGCCCGCCCTGGCTCCGCCGCGCTCCGCGCCGACGCCCGCGGCGACCACCAGGACGATCCCGGTGACGGCGCCGGCACCCGGGACTTCGTGCAGCAGGACGAGACCCACCAGGACGGCGATGGCGGGCTCCAGCGCCATCAGCGTGCCGAACGCGGCGGTGGTCAGCAGGCGCAGGGACAGCAGTTCCAGGACGAGCGGGAGCACCGGCAGCAGCACGGCCAGCCCGAGGCCGGCGAGCAGCAGCTGCCAGCTGAGGCGGCCTGCCGTCGACGGGCCGGCGAAGGGCGTCGTCACCAGCGCCGCCACCGGCAGGGTGACCGCGAGCGCCCTGATCCCCGAGGCCTCGTCGCCGACCCGCTGGGTCAGCAGGATGTAGGCCGCCCAACAGGCCGCGGCGCCCAGGGCGAAGGCGACGCCGGCCGGATCGGCGCCGGCGTGCCAGGGTTCGGTGAGCAGCAGCACTCCGGCCGCGGCCAGGACGGGCCACAGTGCTCCGCCGCGGCGTCCGCGGGCCACCGCCACGGTGAGCGGGCCGAGGAACTCCAGGGCGCTCGCGGTGCCCAGCGGAAGGCGCTCGACCGCGGCGACGAAGAGCGTCATCATCGCGGCGGTCACCACCCCGAGCAGTACGCAGGCCGCCAGGCCGGACCGGGTGAACCAGGACGGACGGGGGCGCACCAGGGCGAGCAGCAGCACGCCCGCCCAGGCCAGCCGCAGCCAGACCGTGCCCTGGGCGCCGGCCTGGTCGAACAGGCCCACGGAGAGGCCCAGTCCGAGTTGGGCGAAGCACATCGAGCCGAGGGTCATCAGCGCGCCGGTGCGCGCGGGGGAGGAGGGCGAGGCGGTCACGTCCTCAGTAGACGCAGCGAGGATCGTCCATGTCCACGTGCCGATGATGGACATACCGTTCGTCGATTGTGGATGATGGGCGGATGGAAACGCGTCGCCTGCGGCTGCTGCTCGAACTGTCCCGGCTCGGGTCCATGCGCGAGGTGGCCGAGCAGCTCGGCACCACCACCTCGACCGTCTCCCAGCAGATCGCGGTGCTCGCCACCGAGTACGGGACGACCCTGATCGAACCGGACGGACGCCGGGTCAGGCTCACCCCGGCGGGGCGCCGGCTCGCCGAGCACGCCGTCACGATCCTCGCGGCGCACGAGGCGGCGCACGCCGACCTCGACCCCGGCGCGGTACCCGCCGGGACGGTGCGCGTCGCGGGCTTCGCCACCGCGATCCGGCACTCGCTGCTGCCGATCATCACCCGGCTGGCCGACACGCACCCGCGGGTGCGGCTGGTCGTCCGCGAGCACGAGCCGGCGGAGGCCACCGCCTTGCTGGCCGCCGACGAGGTCGACCTCGCCCTGAGCTACGACTACAACCTCGCCCCGGCGGCTGCCGACCGCGCCCTGGAGTCGGTCCCGCTCTGGTCCACGGCCTTCGGTCTCGGGGTCTCCGACCCCGACCCGGGGGGCACGGAGAGGACCGGGGGCGAGGCGGCGGCGGTCTTCGCCGGGTTCCGCGGACACGACTGGATCGGCAACTCCCGCAACAGCGCCGACGAGGACGTGATCCGCGTGCTGGCCTCGACGGCGGGCTTCGAACCGCGCGTCACCCACCAGGCCGACAGTCTCGAACTCGTCGAGGACATGATCGTCGCCGGGCTGGGCGTCGGGCTGCTGCCCGCCGACCGGGTGACCCGGCCGGGTGTGCGGATCCTCCCCCTCACCCGCCCGGACGTCGTCCTGCGCGCCCACACCCTCGTCCGCCGCGGCCGGGGCCACTGGCCGCCGCTGGCCCTCCTCCTCGACCTGCTCACCGGCGGGTCCGCCCCCGACCCGGGCCGGTCGGCGCCCGCCGAACCCGCGGGCGCTCCCGCCCGGCGGTGAACGGCGCACCCGCCCACGTCGGGTGACGCGTGGCCGGCGGGGCCGAACCCGTGCGTGCGGGCGGACTCCTAGCCCGACCGGACTCCCATCCCGACCGGAGTCCTAGCCCGACAGGACTCCTATCCCGGACCGGACTCCTATCCCGCCCGGGCGGTGCCGCGCGGCCGGGCGCGGGGCGATCAGGCGTCCGGAACGACGGCCACCGGGCACTGCGCGTGCTGCACGACCGCCTGGCTGGTCGAGCCCAGCCGACCCAGCGGCCCGTGCGGCTCGCGGCTGCGGCCCACCACGAGCAACTGCTGGCTCCGGGAGGAGGTGACCAGCTCCTTGGCTGCGCCGCCGCGGACCGCGGACGTGGTGACGACGGTGTCCGGGTACTGCTGGCGCCACTGGGCGGTCAGCTCGGCGAGCAAGCGCTCCTGCTGGTCCACGATGTGCCCCTCCTCGTAGACCGGCGGCAGGGCGTGGTTCGGGCCGCTGACCAGCGGGTACGACCAGGCGTGGACGGCCGTCAGCGGCAGGTTGCGGCGCTGCGCGGCCTCGAAGGCGAAGGCGAGCGGGCGGTCGTCCCGGCCGTCCCCCTGGAGGCCGACGAGCACCCCGCCCTGGAGCGGACCCGCCGGGACCGGCCGGACCACGACGACCGGGCAGCGGGCCGACGCGGCCGCATGGAGCGAGGTCGAGCCGAGCAGGAGGCGGGAGAAGCCGCCGGAGCCGCGTGCGCCGAGGGCCAGGAGCTCGGCCCTGTCGGCGGCGTCGGCGAGGGCCTCGCGGGCCGGCCGGTCGGCCAGCTCGGTCGTGACGCTCAGCCCCGGGTGGCGCAGCAGCGCCTGCTCGGACGCCGTGGCCAGCAGGCGCTCGCCGTCGGATCCGTCCGGCGGCCCTGCGCCGGGTGCCTCGTCCTGCTCGCCGGCCCACGCGTGGAGCAGGTGCAGCGGCCGGTGGCGCAGCCACGCCTCGTCGGCGGCCCATTCGAGGGCGTGTCCGCTGGACTCCGACGCGTCGACGCCTACGACCACGGGGTTTGTCATCGCCGAATCCTCCGCATCCCGGGGGCGGTGCCGTACCGCGCCTCCGGATTCCGGGGCGGTGCCGTACCGCCGGCCGCGCCGGGGGCGGCCTGGGTCCCAGGCTATGCCGCCGGGGTGCGCCGGGCAGCGCGAGGAGCGGCGGACCGACCCGGACGGGCGAGCGGGCGGGCTCCGTCCCGGTGGGCGGGCCCGCTGCGGGGCGGGGCCGTCCGGTCCCCTCCGCCGGGCCGTGCGCCGCTGGTCGGAACCACCCGGCGGGCGGATCCTGGAGGGGCCCGGGCCCGCTCCGTGCGATCCGCACCCACGGCCGTTCGCCGCGGGCCCGCGACGTCGGACGGCCCGCGGCGGACCCGGTGGACCGTCCGGACCGGGGCGACCGTCCGGGCCGGGACGCTGCCCCGAGGCGGTCGAACGCGGCGGATCCCGGTCGTGGCCGGGCCGTCCAGTGGCGAGGAGGATTCCGTGAACGCCGGAACCGAGTACGACGCGCAGCCCCCGCCCCGGCCGGATCCGGCCGACCTCGGCCGGCGGATCGCAGAGCGCCGGGCCCAGCTCCGCCTCTCCGAGGAGGCGCTCGCCAACCGGGCGGGCATGGCGCCCGCGTACCTGCGCAACCTCGTCCAGGCGGGCCCGGGTTTCGACGCGGGCGGGCTGCTGCGGATCGCCGCGGCACTCGGCGTCGGCTACCGCGAACTGCTCGAGGGCCGGGCCGACCCACCGCCCGGACAGGGCCCGGCGGCCCCGCACCCGGTGCTCGTCCACCTCTCCGAGGAGGAGTGCTGGGATCGACTCGGAGGGCACGGCGTCGGGCGGGTCGCGCTGCCGGCCCCGGGCGGGCCAGTCGTCCTGCCGGTCAACTACCTGGTCGCCGACCGGGCCCTCGCCTACCGCACCGATCCGGGCGGCGCGGCCGAGCCCGCGGCCGGCGCGGCGGTGTCCTTCGAGGTCGACCGCGTGGACGACCGGCTGGCCGGCGGCTGGAGCGTCCTCCTCACCGGAGCGGCCGAGCTCGTGGACGACCCCGGGGCGATCCGGCTGCTGGACGGGCTCCAGGTCGAGTTCGGCAGCCCGCCGTGGGTCGGCGGCAACCGCCCGCGGTGGGTCCGGATCCGCCCGGAGCGGGTGACCGGCCGCCGCATCGGGACGGTCGACGTGGACCGGCCGTCCGCGCAGTGAACGGGAGGCGGCCCGGCGACCCGATCGGTCACCGCCCACCCCCGCGCACGGTGAGGCCCGTCCGCCGCGCGCAGGGCCTGCGCGCAGCGGACGGACCTCGGGGCGCTACGGGCGGGGCGGTCAGCCCTCCACGGCGGCCGGCTCGCGTTCGGCGGTGGGAGCGGCCGGTTCGTCCTGCGCCGCTCCGCCGCGGACCGCCGGGATCACGGCGGCGACGGCCGCCGCGACCAGGGCGACGCCGAGCCCGATGAGCAGGCCGGTGCGGAAGCCGCTCTCGGAGGCGAAGGCGCGGCCGCCCATGGTGGTGGTCATCTGGGAGAGGACCGTGCCGATCACGGCGGCGCCGATCGAGGTGCCGAGTGCGCGCATGAGCGTGTTGAAGCCGTTGGCGGCGGCGGTCTCGGCGACCGGGATCGCGCTCATGATGAGGGCGGGCATCGCGCCGTAGGCGAGGCCGACGCCGCTGCTGATGACCATGGTGACCACCATCAGCCCCCAGGCCGAGCCCATCAGGGCCTGCGAGAGCCCGTAGCCGGCGGCGATCACCAGGACGCCGCTGATCAGCGTGAACTTCGGGCCGCGGGCGTTGGTGAGCTTCCCGCCGAACGGCGAGACGATCATCATCATGATGCCGCCGGGTGCCATCCACAGGCCGGCCGCGAGCATCGACTGGCCCAGCCCGTAGCCGGTGGCCTCCGGGAACTGCAGCAGCTGGGGGACGATCAGCATGCTGGCGTACATGCCGAAGCCGACGAAGACCGAGGCGATGTTGGTGAACAGCACCCGCGGGCGGGCGGTGGTGCGCAGGTCGACCAGCGGGTCCTTGGTGCGGACCTCCCACAGGCCCCAGGCCGCCAGCACGACGACGGAGGTGGCGAACATGCCGATCGTGGTGGCGGAGGCCCAGCCCCAGTCGGCGCCCTTGGAGACCGCCAGCAGCAGGGCGACCAGGCCGACGCCGAGACCGAGCGCGCCGAGCAGGTCGAAGCGCTGACCCCGGGCACCCGCCGGCACCTCCGGGATCAGGAACCAGATCAGGGTGGAGACCGTCAGGGCCAGGACGGCCGCGCCCCAGAACAGCACCCGCCAGTTCGCGTACTGGGCGACCGCCGCGGCGATCGGCAGGCCGAGGCCGCCGCCGATCCCCATCGACGCGCTGACCAGCGCGATCGAGGAGCTGAGCTTCTCGGCCGGGACGACGTCGCGCAGCAGGGCGATGCCCAGCGGCACCATGCCCATGCCCATGCCCTGCAGACCGCGCCCGATGATCATGGGGACGACGGAGGAGGCGAGCGCGCACACCACCGAGCCGGCCACCAGCGGCACCGAGCACACGAGCAGCATCCGGCGCTTGCCCACCATGTCGCCCAGGCGCCCGGAGACCGGCACGCAGACGGCGGAGACCAGCAGGGTGACGGTGATGACCCAGGCGGCGTTCGAGGGGCTGGTGTGCAGGATCTGCGGGAGGTCGGCGATGAGCGGGGTGACCAGGGTCTGCATGATCGCGGCGACCGTGCCGGCGAAGGCCAGCGTGGCGATCACGCCGCCGGATTGTGCCGAACGTTGAGAGGCGTCCATCGAGGAGAGCTCCTGAGCTGTCTGCCGGGCTGGCTGTCTGCCGGGTGGGGTCTGGGGGTGCTGGCGGGCGGGGCGTGCGTCGGGCCGTCCGTCCGTGGGGTGGGTCGTCCGTGGGCGGGCCGTCCGCCGAGCCAGGAGATGCAGCATACATGAGCTGTGCATCATGCATATGCTGTGTCTGATGCATACTGGGAGGGAGCGGCAGGCGGATCGGGCCGGCCGGGGGCGCGAGGTGCCGGCGACCGGCGAGGAGGCGGCGGGACCATGGTCAGACCCACCCACGAGGTCGAGTACGAGCAGATGCTGCTCAGCCGGCACGGGCTCCGCGGCCACGGGGGCGGACGCCGCAAGGACGGCCAGCTCGAACGCAGCGCCTACATCCTGCTGAGCCGGATCCGGGTCCAGGGGCCGATGTCGATCGGCGAACTCAGCGACGCGTTCGACCTCGACGCCTCCACCCTCAACCGGCAGACCACGGCCGCGCGGCGCGCCGGGCTGGTGGAGCGCATCCCCGACCCGGCGGGCGGGATGGCCAGGAAGTTCCGCATCACCGCCGAGGGCGCGCGCATCCTCGACGAGGAGCGGGCCGGCACGGTCCGCAGTCTCGACCGGGTGATGGCCGACTGGACGGACGAGGACATCGCCCTCTTCGCCGGCATGCTGCGGCGCTTCAACGCCGGGATCGAGCGTCTCGGCGGGCGCCCCTGGCCGCGCCCCTGAGCCGGGCCCTCCGGTCGGGTGGCTCCGCCGGCGGCCGGCGGCGGTCGGACGGTCAGGTGGTCGGTCGGCCTCCGGCGGCTGCGCCGCTGCGCGAACGGTCCTCGGGGCGCGGAACGGAGGGCCCTCGCGGGCTTCCGGGGCCCGGCTTGATCTCCGCGCGTAGAGATGATCTGATGACCCCTCATCGGCGCGAAGGGGGAGATCGTGCGCCTTCTGAGCTCGATCCCGACGCCCTCGTTGACGGACGGCGCCGTGACGATCCGCCGGCCCGGCGCCGACGACGCCGACACCCTGCTCGCGGGCACCCGCGATCCGCTGGTGCGCGAGTTCATGCAGGGCGTGATCCCCCACCGGGACCGCGACGCGGCCAAGGAATGGCTCGAAGAGGTGCCCGCCCTGCTCTGGGCCGAGGACCGGGCCGCCTACTTCTCGGTGGCCCTCGGCCCCGGGCCCGCCGTGGGCTGGGCCGAATTGGTCGACCTGAGACCCGCGGAGGGCGCGGCCGAGGCCGCCATCTGGCTGCTGCCCGAGGCCCGGAGCCTGCGGACGGCCGCCTCCGCGCTCCGGCTGGTCTGCCGCTTCGGCTTCGAGTGCCTGGGGCTGCGCCGAATTGACGCGTACGCCGCAGCAGATAATATGCCGGTTCAGGTGGTTGGGGCGCATATCGGCTTCCGGCGCGCGGGCTTCCGTCCGGGACTCTTCCGCAGCTCCCGGACCCACGCGCTGCACGACGCCGTGTACGCCACCCTGGCCCCCGAGGACCTCTGCTGACGCCGAGGCAGCTGACACGGGGACTTCGCAGCAGGACACGCACTGACGGGGAAACCCGTGGAGGAGGACGACGACATGTCGGGGGGAGCGGACATTCCGCCGCTGGAGCAGGGCACGGACGAGGGCGGTCCGGCCGGGGGACTGCGGCTGAGCACGGGGAGCCCGGAACTTCCGGGTGGCCGCGTCGAGTTGACGGTCGCCGCGGACGGGTCACTGCGAGCGGAGCGGCGCACGGGTGACATCCGCACCGTCCGGACCGGGCGACTCGACCCGGGGCTGCTGGGCCGGGTGCTCGGCGCACTGCGCGGAGCCGCCCCCGGGCTCCCGCCCGAGCAGGTCACCGGCGGCGGCGCAGGCCGGCGACTGACCGTCACCGGCCTGCTGGGGGAGCAGAGCCTGACCTGGGAGGACGGCGGCGCCGCGCCGCTGCCCGGTGTCGGGAACGCCCTGGAGGCACTGGCCGCGCAGGTCCTCGACCAGGCGGCGCCGGGCCGGCTGCCCACCGCCCTGATCATCCTGGACCAGCCGGATCCCGTCGCCGCGGAGGCCGTCGGCCGGCCCACGGCGGCCCTCGGCACGGTGGCCGGGCGACCGGCCTACGCACTGGCCCAACCCGGCGAGGGCTTCGGCCTGGCCGCCCTCGACGGATCCGGCACCCTCGGCGGATCGGACGCCGACGCCGGCGTGCAGCCCACCGCGATGGCACTCGGTTCGGCCGGGGAGCGCGAGCTCTTCGCCGTCGGCGGCGAGGACGGCGCGGTGCAGGTCTGGGACGCCGTCGCCGGGACCCTGCTGCACAGCACGGCCGGCGGCGAGGGCGCCCAGGCGGTCGCGGCCGGGCTGGTCGAGGGAGTGCCGCTGGTCTTCTCCGCCGGTCGCGCCGGCGAGGTCAGGGCCTGGCACGGCGAGGACGGCCGCGCGCTGGGCCTGCTGCCGGTCGGGGGCCACGGCGCCGCCGTCCTCTGCCACGCCCGGTGCGCGGACCTCGACCTGGTGGCCGCCGCCGGCGACGACGCCGTGGTGCGGGTCTGGGACGCCTCCACCGGGGAACAGCTCCACCTCCTGGTCGGGCACACCGACCGGGTGACCGTGCTCGCGGTGCTCAGCCTCGGAGACCAGGCCGTGCTGGCCTCGGCCGGTATGGACGGCGTGATCCGGCTCTGGGACCTCGCCACCGGGCAGCCGGTGGCGGCGCTGGCCGGGCACTCCGGCTCGGTGACCGGACTGGCCTTCCTCACGGTGGACGGCGAACCCCAGCTGGCCTCCTGCTCGTTGGACGGCACGATCCGCACCTGGGACGTCTACACCGGTACCGCGTCGGGCGGCCGGCCCGCCGAGCGCGGCTGGCTCACCGCACTCGCCGCCGTCGAACTCGCCGGCGCTCCCGTCCTGGCGGTCGGCGACGAGAGCGGCGGACTCACCCTCTGGGACCCGGTCACCGCGCGCCCGCTGGGCAGCTGCGCCGCACCGGGTGAGATGTTCCCGCTGAACGCCCTGGCCGCCGCCGAGCTGGACGGCCGGCCGGTGCTCGCCGCCGGGTACGGGGACGGCACGCTCCGGCTCTGGGACGCCGTCGGTCGCACCGAACTGCGCACGGCGGCGCCGGAGGGCGGCCCGGTCACCTCCGTCGCGCTCTGCGCGGCGGCCGACCGCGCACTGATCGTCTGCGGCACCGCCACCGGCGCCGTCCGCTGCCTGGACCCCCGGGGCGCCAAGGCGCTGACCGTCCCCGTGCCGCACGGCGGAGCGGTGACCGGTCTCGCCTTCGGCGAGCCGGTGGACGGCGGCCCCGCCGTCCTGGTCTCGGCCGGCGAGGACGGCACGCTCTGGGTCCGGGAGGCCCTCGGCGGCGCGCCGCTGCTGCGGTTGGCGGCCGGCCCGCACGCGGTCACCGCGCTGGCCGTGGGCCTGGTCGCGGGGCGCCGCACGATCGCGGCGGCCGGCGGCGACGGCGTGGTCCGGCTGTGGGACGGGTCGGACGGCCGGCCCGGAGCCGAGATCGCCGCGGCGCCGGGGCGGGTGCAGGTGCTGGCCTTCGGCCGGATCGGCGCGAGCGACGTCCTGGTGGGCGGTCGCGGCGACGGATCGCTCCAGGTCTGGAACCTTCCGGACGGCGCCGTCGTCTCCTCCCTCACCGGCGGCGACGCGCCGGTGCACAGCCTGGTCTGCCAGGACCTCGACGGCGAGGTGCTGTTGGCCGCGGGCGACGCGGGATCGACCCTGCGGCTCTGGCACCTGGCCAGCGGAACCCTGCTGAACGAGGCCGGGCTGGACAGAGTCCCGCTGGCCATCGCCTTCGGCGACTCGGGGCTGCACGTGGTGGGCCCCGGCGGAGCGACGACGCTCTGAGTCGCCGGATCGGCTCGGGGCGACGGCGCTCCGAGCTGCGGGGTCGCGTTTATCGATCGTTGAGAGGTCCGGTGCAGTGTGGCGGGCGGACCGGGTGGGGCCGGGCGTACGCCCGGGAAACGGAGTTGGCACAGATGAGCGGTAAGTCCTTCCAGATCGATTTGGACGAGGTCGAGGCGGCGGCGAAGGTGATCCGCAGCACGCTCGCCGATCTCGAGGCCCCGGCCGCCCGCCTGGAGGCCGTGATCAAGCAGATCCAGCCGGCCGCCTACGGCCGGGACGCCGTCGGCAAGGCCCTCACCGGCGGGACTTCGGCGGTCGGCGGGGTGCCCGACCACCAGAAGCAGATCTTCGAGGGCGTCCGCCGCTACCTGGTGACCTCCGCTCAGCTCGCGGCCAACCTGGAGCTGATGTGCAGTCGCTACCGGGAGACCGACACCGCGCACGCGGATCAGGTCCGGCAACTGGACGGCGGCCGGGGCGCGTCCGACCAGCCGGCCGTCGTCCCCGCGGCGACGGTCGAGCCGCCGCCGATCGTGCCGCCCAAGGAGCCGGTGGCACTCCTGCCGCCGACGGCGACCCCCGCCGCGATCTACCAGGACCCGAACGCGCCCACCCTGGAGTACAACGACCGCACCGACGCCGACACGGAGCGCGAGCCGCGCACGGGCGCCGGCGGATCGCACCAGCTGATCTGAGGGCGTTCGCCGCCACGCCCGCCCCGCGGTCGTGGACGCTTCCTCCGCACGTGATGTGACGATCCGTCACCTCGCGCGGGTCCGGCGGCGCCCCCTCCTCCTCACCCTCCCCTCCGCCCCGGGCCGTCCGGCCGGGCGGCCAGTCCAGAGAGCGACGCGCCATGATCGAGCTGCCGTCCGACCTCGCCGAAGTGCTCAAGATCGTCCAGAGCAACGAGCACGGCTCCGCCATCACCTTCCCCGACGCCAACGAGGAACTGCTGGCGGAGCTCGCCGCGGCCTGGGAGGGCTGGAACCGGGCGGCCGAACCGGCGGTGCGCGCCATCGTGGCGAGCGCCAACCGGGCGATGGCCCACATGTCCGGGGCCGCCGCCGAGAGCTTCGAGGGGTACCTGCGCAAGTACGCCAGCGGTGACCAGTCGCACGCCGCCACCACGCTGGACGCCGGGACGGCCATGGCGCAGTCGCTGCGCGGCGCCCAGCAGGCGGTCACCCAGACCAAGAACGAGATGGTCCGCGAACTCCGTTACGCCAAGGACTACATGGACCAGAACCCGGCGGGCAAGCACGACGACATCGCCCAGTCCGAGGGGATCAAGACGGCCGCGGACACCTACAACACCTACGTCGGCCAGGTCGGATCCAGCGTCGACTCGATGCTCAGGCAGAGCGCGGGGCACGTCGAGCGGATGACCAGTGCGGCCCAGGTCGCCACCCTCGGCGGCGGTGCCGGCGGCGGAGGCGGCACCGCGACCCGCCCGGGGCCGGCGAGCTCGACGGCGTTCGACCCCAGCAGCCTGACGGCACCCGGCACCGGTCTCGACGCGGCCGCGGCCCTCGGGCTGCCCGATGGCGCCGGCGGCGCCGGCGCGGTCGCTGGCCTGCCGGGCGGCCCGGACGCCCCCGGCGCGCCGGACGGTTTCGGCGGCAGCGGCACGGGGAGCACCTACCGGCCCCAACTCGCCGCCCTGCAGCCGTTCCAGGCACCCACGCCCGCCGGGCGCTCGATCGACCTGGGCGCGGGCGGTGGCGGGGCCGGCAGTGGTGGCGGCGCCGGCCTGCCGACCTTCCGGACGGGGACCACGCCGGGCCTCGACCTGGCCGGATTCAGTGGTTCGGGTACGGACACTGCCATTCCCAGCCGGGCCGGCAGCGGGCTCTCCCCCTGGTCACCGGCCGGCCTCGGCGCAGGCTCCGCCGGATCCGGTCTCGGCGCCGGCTCGTTCGGCTCCGGCCTGGGCGCCCTGCCGTTCGGCGGGCTGGGCGGCGCCGGAGCGGGTGGGCGCAGCTCCGGGGCCCTCGCCCGGACGGCCGGGGCTTCCGGTGCGTACGGTCGGACGCTCGCCGGCGGCGCGGCAACGGGTCGCGGCCCAGGCGGCGGTCCGCTCGGATCCGGCGCGGCCGGACGGGTGGCCGGCGGCCGGGGTGTCGGTGGCGGCGGTGTCGGCGGCTTCGGAGCGGGCGGCGGGGGTGGACGAGGCATCGGCGGAGCCTCCGGGGCTGGCGCGGCGGCCCGCGCGGGCGCCACGCGCTCCGGCCTCGGGGTCGCCTCCGGCGCCGGCGGCGGCGCGGGCGCGGGCCGCTCCGGCCTGGGGA
>NZ_JBHUSG010000041.1:85266-100914 GCF_042673745.1 Kitasatospora sp. NPDC057015 | reverse complement strand
TCCCTGTCGCCCGACGGCACCAGGATCGCCTACAAGAAGCGGGTGACCGGGGTCGACGACGCCGCGCCCTGGCGGCTGTACGTGCTGGACCTGGCGACCATGACGGAGACCGCCACCGCCGAACAGCGCAGCATCGACGACCAGGCCCTCTGGAAGGACCCCTCCACCCTGGTCTACGCCCTGCCAGGCGACTTCGGCGCCGACCTGTGGACCGTTCCCGCCGACGGAAGCGGCGCAGCCGCCGAGCTCCTGGGCGCGGCGGTGGCACCGGCCTTCCTGGGCTGAGGTGTCGGCCGGCGCCGCCGGCCCGCCTGACCGCCCGCCTGACGCCCGCCTGACGCCCGCCTGACCGCCGCCAGGCCCGGGTGCGGGGCGCCGGAGCCGGCCGGGCGGGGCTCAGGCGAGCAGCTCGCGGGCGATCCGCAGGCGCAGCGGAGCCAGCTCCGCCTCGATCGCCGCCGCCTCCTCCGGGGTGACGACCAGCGCCGGCGCCGGGACGGGCCGGTGGCCGAGCATCCTGATCCGCAGGTGGGTCGGCGGATGCGTGCTGTCGACGCTGCTCAACTCCCGTACGGACAGCCGGAGCAGGCGCTCCATCTCCTGCGGCGGTACCGAGGCCAGCTCGGCGGTGAACGCGCTCCAGAACCCGGCTACCCCGACCGAGAGGCCGGACTGCCGCACCCCGGACAGGCTGCGCAGTCGCGACTGCACCGTCGAGGCGCTCCCGGCCAGCAGCAGCGTCCGCAGCAGCCCCTCGGCCTCGGACGTGGAGGCGATCCGGGCGGCGATCGCGTCGGCGCGGTACTCGGCGCCCTGGCCGGACCGGGTGGTGAGCCGTTCCAGCAGGCCGAGCAGCAGCCCGACGAGCCAGTTGACGCATCCCATCGCCAGACCGGCGAGTCGCTGCCCCAGATCGGCGATCTCCGTGACCGAGTTCGTCATCGAGCCGCCGCGGTCGTCGTAGCGCACCGGCCGGGTGATGTACCACCACTCGGACAGGGTGCTGATGGCGGATCCGAGCCACCGCCCGCTGCGGTGGTCGCCGTTGACGTCATGGCCGAGTTCATGGGCGAGCAGGGCGAGGCGCTGCCCCGGGCCGAGCGGCTCCCAGAGGGGCAGTCCGAGGGTGAGTACGCTGCGCCGGCGCAGGCCGACCCGTGCGAAGGAGGCGTTGAACTCGTCGGTCACCCGGATCACGTCCACCGGCCGGGTGCCCACACCGGCCGCCACCCGGTCGACCAGCGCGTACAGGGCGGGCGCGGCCGTCCGGCGGAGCACGCCGCCGTCGTCCGGGACCTTGCCGGACCGGGGACGCAGGACGAAGGCGAGGGCCAGGCCGAGCCAGCCCGTCACCCGGAGCGGCCAGCTGTCGACGAACTGCAGCGCCACCGAGCCCGCCAGCAGACCCGCCGTCACCAGGTGCACGACCCCGGCCAGCACCATCGCGCCGATCCAGGTCCGGTCCTCCCGCGCCCCGGCGCCCGCGGCCACCGCCTCGTACACCTGCCTGGCCCGCAGCCGGGCGAGGGCCAGCCGGTCGGCCTGCGCCTCCCACTGCCGCTGCGCCGCCCGCCGCTGCCGC
Organism: Kitasatospora sp. NPDC057015; assembly: GCF_042673745.1. Lineage (NCBI taxonomy): Bacteria > Bacillati > Actinomycetota > Actinomycetes > Kitasatosporales > Streptomycetaceae > Kitasatospora > Kitasatospora sp. NPDC057015. Next base: position 99,332 of record NZ_JBHUSG010000041.1, on the reverse strand, counting down.
GCGGTCAGGTCGGCGGCGGGTGCCTCCACCGGCAGCAGGTTCCACTCGCAGCCCGGGCACCAGGTCGGGTACCGCTCGTTGGTGACGAGCCCGGCCGCGCAGGCCGGACAGACGGAGTGTTTCGGGGGAGCGGGGGCGTGGCTGGTGGGCATGACCGCTGATCATGCCAGGTGGGAGCGGGGTTGTCTGCGGGGGTTCGCCGGGCCGGCGCTCCCCGTGGCCGGGGCCGCGGACGCCGGCCGGTCGGGTCCCCGGGCGAAGGGCCGGACGGCGGCGTCCCCCGTCCGCCTCACCCCTCCGGCGGAGGCCAGGGGAAGGCGTCCACCGGGTCGGCGCCGGGCCACCACTCCTCGCCGGTGAGGGTGGCGGTCAGCCGGCCGTCCCGGAGGGCCACGCCCACGTCCGTGCCGGCCGCCGCCCCGTCGGCGAACGCGGCCGGCGCGGTGTGGTCGAGGAGGAGGACGAAGTGCTGGGTGAAGGGCGTCCAGGGTTCCCCGTGCGGTTCACCGTCCGCGTCGAGCTGGAAGTTGGCCTTCCACGCCGCCTGGCAGAGCACCGAGACGAACACCCCCAGGAACTCGGCGCCGAGCAGTCCGTCGGCATGGTCGACGACGATCGCGACGTCCTTGGTGGCGCCCCCGTGGCCGTGCCAGTCGTGCAGGCAGTCCACCAGCGCGTCCCAGTTGCGGCCGAAGTAGCCGGGGAAGCCGAGTTCCCGGGCGAAGGCGTCGAACAGCGAGGCGGGCTGCTGCAGGTCCCGGCCGTCCAGGCGCAGGACGCGGCCGCCCCGGGCCTGGAGGGCGGCCGTCCCGTCGCTCAGCCAGGGGTCGTCGGCCGTGGTGAAGACGACCCAGGGGGACCGTCGCTCGGTGAGGGTGGGGCTGTTCATGCCGGGGATCCTCGCACGGCTGCCCGGGCCCGGGCAGCCGGATTTCCGGAGGCCTACGAGTCCGTCTCCGAGCGGAGCGCCAGTTCCTGCAGGACGTCGAGCGCGGTGACGTCGGTGCGTCCGGCGTCGTGCACCTCGGCCAGCTCCCAGAACGCGATGGCGAAGGCGGTGGTGAGCTGCATGATGCGGCCGCCCAGCTCCTCGCTGAGGATCGTGCTGATCTCCTCCGCGGAGGCGTCGGAGGGAATGGTCACCTGCGGCATCACGTCGTTGAGCAACTGCATCACGACGCCCGGGCCCTCCGCGGCGGAGTCGTCCGGTACGCCGTCGGGCTCGTGCAGCCACTCACCCGCCTGGGTGAGAATGCCGATGACGCGCTTCAGTACCTCGCCCTGTTCCATGATTGCAGGATGCCAGCCCCGGCCGCGGGCCGGGCGCCCTCGGGGCTTGCCGGCCCGTCACCCGGACGGCGGCCCGCCCGTGTCGCGGGGCCCGCCGGGGGAGTTGGGCGGGCATGCAGACCAGGATCCGGGCGGGGCTCCTCGCCGGCGTCGTCTGTCTCGCCTCCGGCGCCGCCGTCGCGCCCGGGGCCGGGGCGGCCGACGTGCCGGTCGGGCCGCGGGACGCCTACACCCGTACCGAGTTGTTCTTCGGCACCGAGCGGCCGGACGGCGGGGCGGCCGTCACCGCACCGGAGTTCGAGGCCTTCCTGGACGTGGAGGTGACCTCGCGCTTTCCGGAGGGGCTGACGGTGGAGGAGGGCCGGGGGCAGTACCGGGACCGGTTCGGGGTGATCGAGCGCGAACGCTCGTACCGCGTCGTCCTGTTGTACCCGCGTGGCGCGGCGCGGTCCTCGGACGCGAAGATCGAGGAGATCCGCCGGCGCTACGACGAGGCGTTCGGGCAGGAGGCGGTCGGTCGGGTGGACGACGCGGTGCGGGCGGCCTTCTGAGCCGGCCGGTGCGGGCGGATCGGTGTTGCCCGGGCCCGGGGCGGGAGTTAGGGTCGCTCGTGTGACTGCCGGGTCGGCCGTGGGCCGTGCACGAGTGGGGCGCCCGGCCCCGGCGTGAGCCAGGGGCGGGCCCGGGCCCCGCCGCGTCCTCTTCGTGTCTTCCTCGCAGGCGCCCGCGTGGCGTCTGGTCCGCAACGGAACCCAGACCGGAGAGAGTCCGCCCATGTCGCCCGACCAGCAGCACCCGCACACGCCGCCCGCCACGGCCGTCCGGCTCGACCACACCGTCGTCCACGCCACCGACCCGCAGGTGTCGGCCGCGTTCCTCGCCGAAGTCCTGGGGCTGGCGGTCGGCGCCCCGTTCGGGCCGTTCCTGCCCGTCGACCTGGGCAACGGCGTCACGCTCGACTACTACCGGCGGCGCGACGGGTCGATCCAGTCGCAGCACTACGCCTTCCTGGTGCCGGACGACGCCTTCGACGCCGTGATCGCGCGGCTGGAGTCGCTCCGGGTCACCTACTACGCCGACCCGGACCACACCGGGGCCGGCCGGGTGAACCACCTCTTCGGCGGCCGGGGCGCCTACTTCTCCGACCCCGACGGCCACAACATGGAGATCATCACCCGGACGTACGCCCGGCCCTGAGGCCCCGGCACCCCCGTGTCAGCCGTGCCCCCGGCCGGCCCCGCCGGCGGCCGCGGCGACGAAGTGCTCGGCGATCCGGGGCGCCCCGGCCCAGTGCAGGTGCAGGTACGAGGCGTGCACGTTGCCGCCCGCGAAGCCCTCGGTCCTGGGCCCGGCGGGGGTGCGCCAGCCCCAGGCGGGCTCCTTGCCGGCGCCCGGCTCGCAGACCGTACGGTGGAACTCGTGGCCGCGCACCCGGGTGCCGACCGGGGCGAGCGGGGAGTCGTGCAGGGCGACGGCCTCGCGGTAGCCGAGGGTGAGCCGTTCGGTCATCCGGGCCGAGACGGCGAGCACGCCGCACATCGGCAGTCCGTCCAACTCCTCGCCCAGGTAGAGCAGTCCGGCGCACTCGGCGGCGATCGGGGCGCCGGAGCCGGCGAGTTCGCGGATCGCCGCGCGCAGCCCGGTGTTGGCGCTCAGCTCGGACACGTACAGCTCGGGGAACCCGCCCCCGATCACCAGCCCGGCCGTGCCCGGCGGCAACTCCTCGGCGTGCAGCGGGTCGAAGGGCAGCACCTCGCCCCCGGCGGCGGTCAGCAGCTCGGCGTTCTCGGCGTAGGAGAAGGAGAACGCCGCGCCGGCGGCCAGCGCGATCCGGGGGCGGGGGCCGCCGACCGGGGTGACCTCGGCCGCCGGGTCCCAGGGGGTGTCCGCCAGCGGGGGAGCGGTCCGGGCCAGCGCCAGGACGGCGTCCAGGTCGACCGAGTCGGCGATCAGCTCGCCCATGTCCCGTACCGCCCGCAGGGCTTCGGCCGAGCGTTCGACGGCCGGGATCAGCCCGAGGTGGCGGGAGGGGGTGGCCACCGCGGCGGAGCGGCGCACCGAGCCGAGCACGGGGACGCCGGAGCCCTCCTCCAGGGCCTCCCGCAGCAGCAGTTCGTGCCGGTCGGAGGCGACCCGGTTGAGGATCACGCCCGCCAGCCGCACCTCGGGGTCCCAGGAGGCGAAGCCGTGCACCAGGGCCGCCACCGAACGCGACTGCGAGGAGGCGTCCACCACCAGCACCACGGGGGCCTTCAGCAGTTTGGCCACATGGGCGGTGGAGGCCAGCTCGCCCTGGCCGGAGGCACCGTCGAACAGCCCCATCACACCCTCGACGACCGCCACGTCGGCGCCGGCCGCCCCGTGCAGGAACAGCGGCGCCACCCGCTGCGGCCCGCACATGTAGGCGTCCAGGTTGCGGCCGGGGCGCCCGGCGGCCAGCGAGTGGTAGCCCGGGTCGATGTAGTCCGGGCCCACCTTGTGCGGGGAGACCGCCAGCCCCCGGGCGGACAGCGCCGCCATCAGCCCGGTGGCGACGGTGGTCTTGCCCGTGCCGGAGGCCGGCGCGGCGACGACGAGACGGGGGATGTTCACGGTGCTCACGTGTGTGTCGGCTCTACCACTCGATGCCGCGCTGGCCCTTGCGGCCCGCGTCCATGGGGTGCTTGACCTTGGTCATCTCGGTGACCAGGTCGGCGAGGTCGGTCAGCGGCTCCTTGGCGTAGCGGCCGGTGATGACGACGTGCTGGTTGCCGGGGCGCTCCCTGAGCACCGAGACGACCTCCTCCACGTCGACCCAGCCCCAGTGCATCGGGTAGGTGAACTCGTCGAGGACGTAGAAGCGGTAGGTCTCGGCGGCGAGGTCGCGCTTGACCTGCTCCCAGCCCTCCTTGGCCGCGTCCTCGCTGGACTCGGCCATCTCGGTGGTGCGCTGCACCCAGGACCAGCCCTCGCCCATCTTGTGCCAGGCGACCGTGCCGCCCTCGCCGGAGGCGCCGAGCACGCGCAGCGCGTTCTCCTCCCCGACCTTCCACTTCGCGGACTTGACGAACTGGAACACCCCGACCGGCCAGCCCTGGTTCCAGGCCCGCAGCGCCATCCCGAAGGCGGCGGTCGACTTGCCCTTCCCAGGCCCGGTGTGCACGGCGGTGATCGGCAGCGTACGGCGCTGGCGGGTCGTCAGGCCGTCGTCGGGGACGCTCTCCGGCTTTCCCTGGGGCATGGGTCAGGCCGCCTTTCGGTCGGTGCGGTGGTCGCTGCGGGGGGTGGTGGGTGTGCGGGTGGGACGCGGACCGGCGGCGGGGCCGGCCGGACGGTGGGCGTGCACGAGCGCGGTCACGCCCTCGGCGCGCAGCTCGTCCAGGGTGACGGCCGAGGCACCGAGCTGCCCGGCGAGCTTGCGGGCGAGGCCCAGCCGTACCGGGCCGGACTCGCAGTCCAGCACCATGCTCGCCAGGCCCTGGGCGGCCAGCAGCCCGGCGGCCCGGCCCGCGTCGGCGAGCGCCTCCCGGCCGCCGGTCGCCCGGCCGTCGGTGACGACGACCAGCAGCGGACGGCGGTGCGGGTCGCGCATCCGCTCCACCCGCAGGGTCTCGTGGGCGCGCAGCAGGCCGGCCGCCAGCGGTGTCCGGCCGCCGGTCGGCAGGGACTCCAGCCGGGCCGCGCCGACCTCCACCGAGGAGGTCGGCGGCAGGGCCAGTTCGGCGCTCGCGCCGCGGAAGGTGATCAGGCCGACCTTGTCGCGCCGCTGGTAGGCGTCCATCAGCAGGGACAGCACGGCGCCCTTGACGGCGGTCATCCGCTGCCGGGCCGCCATCGAGCCGGAGGCGTCGACCACGAACAGCACCAGGTTGGACTCCCGGCCCTGGCGGACCTGCTCGCGGAAGTCGTCCCGGCGCAGCTCCAGCGCCCGGCCGGTGCGCCCGCGGGCGTGCTGGTGCGGGGCGGCGGCCTGCAGGGTGGCGGCGAGGTGCAGCCGGGTCAGCGGGCCGGCCGGGCGACGGGCGCGGATGGTGTGCCCACCGTCCGTCTCGGCGGGCGAGCGGCGCCCCTGGGCGCCCTTGCCGGTGCCGGGCACCTTGAACAGCCTGGTCCGGTACGGCTCGCCGGCGGCCACCGGCGCGTTCTCCCGGGCCGGGCGGGGGTTCCGGGCGGGCACGTCCGCCTCGGGGGCGTCCGGCGCGGGCGCCGCGTCGGTGGCGGCGAACTCCGAGGGTGCGGTCGGTCCGGCGGGGTCGGGCGCGCCGCCGGGGCCGCCGTCCGGGCCGCCGTCCCCGGGGCCGTCGTCGTCCGGGCCGCCGCCGTCACCGTCCGGGTCGGGCTGCTCCTCGTCCGGGCCGCGGCCCTCGGAGGCCTCCTCGGCACCGGTCTCCTCGGGCTCGTCCGGCTCGGCGTGCTCCTCCAGGGTCCGGTCCAGCTTCTCCTCGTCCAGGCCGGGAGCGTCGAACGGGTTGCGCCGGCGGCGGTGCGGCAGGGCCAGCTGGGCGGCCTTGCGGACGTCCTCCTCCAGCACCTCGGTGCGCCCCGACCAGGCGGCCAGCGCCACCGCGGTACGGGCCATCACGATGTCCGCGCGCAGCCCGTCCACCTCGAAGGCCGCGCAGACGGCGGTGATCTGGCGCAGCGCCACGTCGGTCAGCTCGACCTCGGGCAGCAGGGCGCGGGCGGCGCCGATGCGCTCGGCGAGCTCCCGCTCCTCGGCGGCGAACCGGCCGGCGAAGCCCGCCGGGTCCGCGTCGTAGGCGAGCCGGCGGCGGACCACCTCGGCGCGCTCGCGCGGCTCCCGGGTGGCGGCGATCTCGACGGTGAGGCCGAAGCGGTCCAGCAGCTGCGGCCGCAGCTCGCCCTCCTCCGGGTTCATCGTGCCGACCAGCAGGAACCGCGCCGCGTGCCGCACCGAGACGCCCTCGCGCTCGACGTACGAGCGGCCCATCGCGGCGGCGTCCAGCAGCAGGTCGACCACGTGGTCCTGGAGCAGGTTGACCTCGTCGATGTAGAGCACCCCGCGGTGGGCCCTGGCCAGCAGGCCCGGCTCGTAGGCCCGGACCCCCTCGGACAGCGCCCGCTCCAGGTCGAGCGAGCCGACGATCCGGTCCTCGGTGACGCCGACCGGCAGCTCGACCAGCTGGGCGGCCCGGGCGCCGGCGCCGGCGCCCGGGTGCGGGCCGTCCGGGCACTGCGGGTCCGGGTCGACGGGGTCGCAGGCGAAGCGGCAGCCGTCGACCGTGTCGATCGACGGCAGCAGGCCGGCCAGCGCGCGGACCATGGTCGACTTCGCGGTGCCCTTCTCGCCGCGGACCAGCACACCGCCGACGGCGGGTGAGACCGCGTTGAGCAGCAGCCCGAGCCGCAGGTCGGCCATGCCGACGATCGCGGTGAACGGGTATCGGACGTCACTCATCGGGTGTCCCTCTCCTGAGACTGACCGGCAATCGGGGGGTGGGTGAAGGAGCGGGGTTCGGGCCGAGTCTGGCAAGGCGGAGGATGGAGTGGCAGCGGAGCTGCGGCGACTGACGACAACGCTGTCCAGGCGATTGCCCGGGCGCCGCGACGCCGCCCCCCGATTGCCGGTCAGTCTTAGCTGGTCCTGCGGCATCCGTACCCGTCCGGCCCCTCACGGCGCACCCGGCGGCACGAAGGGCAGCCCCTGCGCCGGGACGCCGTCCTCGATCATCCGCCACAGTGCGCCGGTGTCGGCGTGCTCCTCGATCAGGTCGCCGAGGCGGTCCAGCCGCGACTCGCGGGCCGCCGCGAAGGAGGTGTCCGGGGCGGGCACGAACGCCCGGCCGGCCAGCTTCGCCGCCTCGCGCAGCAGTTCGCGGCGGAACCCGTCGTTCTCCAGCACGCCGTGCCAGGTGGTGCCCCACACCGCGCCGACCCGGCAGCCGTCCAGGGCCCGCCCGGCGCCGTCCGAGACGAACGGCTCGCCGCCCTCCACGGCGACCACGCCGTGGTGGATCTCGTAGCCCTCGACCGGCTGCCCGAAGGCCTCGCCGGTCGGCCGGGCGAGCACCTTCTCGGCGCCGAACCGCACCCGCGCGGGCAGCAGCCCCAGCCCGTCGACGGCGCCGGCCTTCGACTCCACCTCGTCCACGATCTCGCTCGCCAGCATCTGGTAGCCGCCGCAGACGCCCAGCACGGGCAGCCCGGCGGCGGCCCGCGCCCGCAGCGCCGGCTCCAGCCCGCGCTCGCGCAGCCAGGCCAGGTCCGCGACGGTGGCCCGGGTGCCGGGCAGGATCACCAGGTCGGCGTCGGCCAGCTCCTCGGGCCGGGTGGCCCAGCGGACCAGCACCCCCGGCTCCTGCGCCAGCGCGTCCACGTCGGTGAAGTTGGACAGCCGGGGGAAGCGCACCACGGCGACCCGCAGCACGTCCGCCCCGAGCGGGCCGCGCGCGTCCTCGCGGTCGACCACGGTGGAGAGGTCCAGCGAGTCCTCGGCGTCCAGCCACAGGCCCTTGAGCATCGGCAGGGTGCCCAGCACCGGACGGCCGGTCAGCCGGTGCAGCATCTCCAGGCCGGGCTCCAGCAGCCGGGCGTCGCCGCGGAACTTGTTCACGAACCAGCCGGCCACGTGCCGCTGGTCCTCGGCCGAGAGCAGCGCCAGCGTGCCGTACATGGCGGCGAAGACCCCGCCCCGGTCGATGTCGCCCACCACCACCACGGGCAGTGCGGCGGCGGTGGCCAGGCCCATGTTGGCGATGTCGCGGTCCCGCAGGTTGATCTCGGCGGGCGACCCCGCCCCCTCGCAGACCACCACGTCGTAGCGGCGCCGCAGATCGGCCAGGCACTCCAGGGAGCGCTCCAGCAGGACGGGCTTGCGCTCGCGGTAGTCCAGCGCGCCGACCTCCGCGACGGCCCGCCCGAGCAGGACGACCTGGCTGCGGCCGTCCGCTCCCGGCTTGAGCAGCACCGGGTTCATCGCCGCCTCCGGCTCGACCCGGGCGGCCTGCGCCTGCATCGCCTGCGCGCGGCCGATCTCGGCGCCGTCGGCGGTGACGAAGGAGTTCAGCGACATGTTCTGCGCCTTGAACGGCGCGACCTTGACGCCCTGTCGGGCCAGCCAGCGGCAGATGCCGGAGGTGACCACGCTCTTGCCGGCGTCCGAGGTCGTTCCGGCGACCAGCAGTGCCCCGCTCACGAGCGGCCACCCTTCCGTCGATGTGTGAGGCCCCGGCCCGCACGGTGCAGGAGGGCGTGCCCGACGGCGGTGACGCCGAGCGCGAGCAGCCCGACCCGGCGGGAGAGCCGGCAGGCCCGTTCGATGTCCGCCGCCGACACGGGCGGCAGTTCGGCGCCCAGCACCGGCCGGTGCTCGACCCGCTCGCCGTAGGTCAGGGTGCCGCCGAGCCGCACGCCCAGCGCTCCGGCGAAGGCCGCCTCCGCCTGCCCGGCGTTCGGGCTGGGGTGGGCCGAGCCGTCGCGGTGCCAGACCCGCCAGGCGGTGGCCGGCTGCGGTGCGGCGCAGACCGCCAGCAGCGCGGTGAGCCGGGCGCCGGGCCAGCCGGCCACGTCGTCCAGCCGGGCCGAGGCCCAGCCGAACCGGGCGTAGCGCGGCGAGCGGTGCCCGACCATGGCGTCGAGGGTGTTGACGGCCCGGAAGGCCAGCAGGCCCGGGGTGCCCGCCAGCGAACCCCAGACCAGGGCGTTCACCACGGCGTCGGCGGTGTTCTCGGCGACCGACTCCACCACCGCCCGGGCGATCTGCTGCCCGTCCAGCCCGCTGGGATCGCGCCCGCACAGGTGGGGGAGCCGCTCACGGGCGGCGGTGAGGTCGCCCGCCGAGAGCGAGCGACCGATGGTGCGGGCCTCCCGGGTGAGCGAGGTGCCGCCGAGCACCGTCCAGGTCGCGGCGGCGGCCAGCGCGGCCCGGCCGGCCGGGGAGCGTCCGAGGGTGCGGTCGGCCAGCACGGCGCCGGCCGCGACGGTGCCCACGCAGAGCGCGGTGTACGCGGCGCCGGCCGCGCGCCGGTCGCGCCAGAGCAGCCCTTCGAGGCGCCCGGCGGCGCTGCCGAAGGCGGCCACCGGGTGGCCGCGGCGGGGGTCGGCGAAGCGGGTGTCGGCGAGGTAGCCGGCGGCGGCGCCGAGGGCGAAGGCTGCGCCGCGGGTCAGCCCGCGCACGGCAGGGGCGACGCGGCGGGGCGGCGGCGGGCTCGGTTCGACGGTGGCCGGTGGGTGGCCCGGGCAGCCTGCATGGCGTGCGTGTCCTCACTCAGGGTCCGCGCCCTGGATCGACGTACCGGGGGCGAGAGTCTCCTGGCTTCCGGGTCGGACACACCCTCGGGCCTTCCCGCGGGCTTCTGACGGACCGCCGTGACCATTCGTTCGAGCGTGCTCCCCGGTGACAGTGGCGGGACCGCGCCGGACTCGCACCGGCTTCCTCTGCATGCCTCCGTTTGGCTGAAGGATCCCATCACGCGGCGGAACCGGGAGTCAACCAAGGCCACCGAGGGTTTGGTCACACGCGCCGTCCCCGTGCGCGGCGCGCGCGGCGGGTCCGCCGGTGCACGAGCGCGCAGGCCAGGGCCGCGCTACCCGCGTAGCGGAGGAGTCTTGGAGGAAACCGTCACTACCTCCGAGTAGCGCGCCCGTCGAACCGTCAGGATCTGTGCGATCCACCAGTCGCGCGAGGGGGCCCTGAGCTGCGCTTCGTGCGTTCGGCGACTGGGGTGGGCCCGGGCCGGCCCGTACGGTCGTTCCTCATGCGACCCAGAAAGCCCTCAGTCACGCCGGTGCCCTTCTCGCCCATGGCGGCCAGGGCGCACCGCGCCGGGCTGGGCCTGACTCCCCAGCAGGTGGCGGAGGGCATGGCCGCGCACGGGGTCCGGTTGCTGCCGGCCCACGTCATCGGCTGGGAGACCGGGGAGATCCGGCCCTCCGAGGAGGAGTTCGTCGCACTGGCCCGCGCCCTGTGGTGCCCGCCCGCCCAGCTGATGGGCGCCCGCCCCGCCTGCCTGCGCGACTTCCGGGTGGCCCGCGAGCTCGGCCGGGAGGAGGCGGCCCGCCGGATCGGCCTGTCGCCGCGCGCCTACGACCTCGCCGAGGACGCGGGCCGGTGGACCGGTGACGAGGACCAGACCTACCAGCTGGCCCAGGTGCTCGGGATGACCCTGCGGGACGTGGTGGCCGTCCTCGGCCGTGAGGAGGAGCTCGACCAGCGCCTGCGGCGCTGCATCGACGGGCGCTGGCAGGCGCAGGTGAAGGCGGTCGGGCGGATGGTCCCGGTGCCCCGGGAGCTCCTCGCCGCCGTGCTGACGGACCTGCAGAACGAGTACCAGGTGACGGCGCACTGGGGCTCCGGCGGCTGGGGCTCCTCCGCCCCGGCCCAGCCGGAGCCGGCGCAGCAGACCCGGCCGATCGGCGAGCGGTTCTGGGAGCTGATGTCGCGCCAGCCCACCGACATCCCGGTCTGACCCCGTCCGTTTCCCACCCCTCCTTCCTCTCCTTCCTCTCCCTTCTCTCTCCTCCCTCTGCCCCCGCGCGGCCGTCCTCTCCCGGGCCCCTCTCCCCGGCCGGTCTCCCGCTCCCGTGCCCCGGACGGCCCCGTACCGGTGGCCGCCCGCCCGGTCGGCGCGTGGACTGGTGTCGGTCATGCAACGGTGCGCCGCGGCCCACCGCGCGGCGCACCGCACCACCGTGCCGCGCGGCGCGGTGGCCGTCCGCGGCGGAGCAGCAGAGCGGGGAGCGAGATATGCGATGGGGAACCGCAGCAGTCGTGGCGGCCGCCGTGGCCGGTACGGGCGTCGCCGTGCTGGCCCTCGGGCGCAGGGTCTCGGAGCGGTCGGTGCACCCCCGTGCGGGCCGGGGGACGGGCGCCCTGCCCGTGCGCGTGGTCGGCCTGGCGGCCGGGCGCCTCACCCTCACCCGGACTCCGGAGACGGCCCGTGCGGGCCGCTACGCCGTCGAGTGGGGCGTGGACGGCCACGCGGTGGTCGGCGAGGTCCTGCGGGTCGACCAGCAGGGCGTCACCCGCGTGCTGGAGCGCGCCGACAGCGGCACCCTGGAGGTCGGCACCACCGTGCGGCTGACGCCCCGGGTGTACCTCGGCGACCCCACCACCGCGCTGGGCCTGCCCTTCCTGGAGACCGGGGCGGTCGGCGAGTCCGGCCCGCTCCCGGCCTGGTACCTGGACGGCATGCGCGGGACCTGGGTGCTGCTGGTGCACGGCCCGGGTGCGGACCGCCAGCAGACCCTGCCGGTCGTCCCCGTCCTGCACCGGCTGCGCCTGCCCGTCCTGTCCGTGACGTACCGGGGTGACGAAGGCGCGCCGGCCTCGCCCGACGGGCTCGGCCACTTCGGCGAGACCGAGTGGCGCGACGTCGAGGCGGCCGTCCGGCTGGCCCTGGACAGCGGCGCGGGCAAGGTCGTCCTGTACGGCTGGTCCCTGGGCGCCACGATGGCGCTGCAGACGGCTGCCCGGTCCGCCTGGGCGCACGCGGTGAGCGGTCTGATCCTCGACTCGCCGGTACTGGACTGGTCCGAGACGGTGCGCCGCGAGGCGACCCGCGCGGGGGTCAGCTCCCCGCTGGCCGGGCTCGGCGCGCTGGCCGCGCAGGGGCGGTCCGGCGTCGACCTGGCGGGTTTCGCCCGGCTCGCCGAGGGCGCCGACCTTCGGGTGCCCACGCTGCTGATGCACAGCCCGGACGACACCGTCGCCCCCTGGCGGGCGTCCGCCCGGCTGGCGCAGCGCCGTGAGGACCTGGTCACGTTGCGGCCGGTGCCGGGGGCCGACCACGTGGCGCTGTGGAACGCCGATCCGGCCGGGTACGAGGAGAACCTCCGGCGCTTCCTCACCCCGCTGCTCTGAGCGGGGCGGCCCGGGGGCGATCCGAGCGGGGCGGCCCCGGGCGGTCCGATCTCCGAGCCGGATGGGGGCGGCGGCGCCCGGGCCACCCGGCGCTCCCGGGCCCCCCGAGGCCGGCGGATGCCCCTCGGACCGGGCCGAGGGCGGCCTGCGGGGGCTCCCGAGAGGTGGGCATACCACCTATTTGGTGACGTGATCACGTCATTTATGTCCTGCGCAGGCCCGGTTTGGGGCCTGTTGCCCGATCTTGCGGCCCTCCCCGCCCCGGCTCCCCACAGACTCGCCGAACTCGATGTGACAGAACGCCCGTACACGGGGAAGACTGCACGGCGTGACGTCTCGGAACCCGCGCGACCGTGATGCCCCGCTCCCGCCGACGATCGGTACCGGCGCGACGGTGACCCGTCTGCCCGGTACGGCCCACCGTCCCGACGGTGCGCGCCCGGGCACTCCCGGCGCACCCCGCCGCCGTGGCCCCGCACCGGCGCCCGGTCGCGGGCGCGTCCCCGTACCCGAAGGCTTTCCCGCACCCGCCGAGCTGGCCCCGCTGGCCCGGCGGATGCTCGTCGACGCCGTCCGGATCGCCCGCTGGGCCGGCGAGCTGGAGCAGGTCGACAAGCGCGGCGAGCTCCTCCCCGAGGACGCCAGGGCGGCCGGCCGAGCGCTGGCCATGACCGTCGGCGCCGCCGCCAAGGCCTGGGGACAGGCCCTGCTGGTCGGGCTCGTCGAACCCCGCGACGGCGGCGCCGCCCCCGGCTGGCGCCTGCACGCCTGGGAGCACGACGACGAGGCCGTGGTCCGCGGCTGGTCCGCCCTCTTCGACGCCTGGACCCTGCTCGCCCCCGTACCGCCGGCCGCCCTGCGCGGCGTCTTCGCGGTCCTCGCCGGCCAGGCCGTCGACCAGGCACCGCAGCTGCTCTCCTTCCTGCACCTGGTGGACGGCCCCGTCTCCGACGGCGAGCTGATGGAGCTGCTGCGCCGCGGCCTGGACGAGCGCCGGATGGGTGCCGGCACCGGGCTGCTCCCGCTCTCGCCCGTCCCGCACGCGGCCTCCGCCGTCTCGGCGGTCCGCGGCACCTGCCGGGAGCCGCAGGTCGACACCCCGGCCGCGCCCTCCGACGTCGCCGCCGTCCTGGACTGGATGCTGGACGGCCTGGCCGCCGTCGGCGCCGTGATCCGCCGGGACGAGGCCGCCGAGCTCTCCCGCCTCGGCCACTGGGCGGTGCGCGCCAAGCTGGAGGAGATCTGCACGGTCGCGCAGACGGCCGCCGGCCACATCGAGCAGAGCGCCCTGGAACTCCTCAACGCCTGCGCCGACTACTCCCCGGGCCCGGCCCGCGCGGAGTACCGCGCCTGGGTCGCGGCCCGGCCGGTGGACCGCGCCGTCGCCGAACTGCTGGACGCCGCGCAGGGCGACGACGCGCTGGTGCGCGGCCTCGCCTTCGAGGCGCTGCGGGTGGCCGGCGGCACCGCCGAGCAGGCCGTCCGGGCCGCCGTCGACGAGCCCGTGCTGCGCCCCTACGCGCTGCTGTGGCTCGCCGAGCAGTCGGACGAGGAGGGCGTCTCGCCGGCCGACGTGCTGGGCGCGGAGGACGCCGCCTGGCTCTGGGTCGACACCGCCGCCGCCGTCCTGGACCACGGGGAGACCGGGCTGCTGGTCGGCCACGTCGAGGGCGCCTCGGCCGGCGACCCGGTGCGGCTCTTCGCCCGGGCGCGGCAGTCGGGGCACCCGCGGGCGGCCTCGGTGCTGACCGCCGTCTCCGGCGTCCACCCGGACCCGGCGGTGGCCCGGGCGGCCCGTCGCTCGGCCTTCTCGGTGCACAACGGCGGCGCGTAGCGGCAGGCGCCGCCCCGGCGGCCTCGGGCACGGCCCGGCAGCGGCCGGGGCCGTCCGCCCCGAGCCGCGCGGCACCGGCCGGCGCCGACGGTTCACGGACGACGCGAAGGGCCCGGGGTCGGGTGGGTGCGGGCGGGTGGC